>JAAUSC010000111.1 GCA_012031965.1 Scytonema sp. RU_4_4 | reverse complement strand
GTGAGTATGATGAATGCCCAAACGAATGACGCTTGAAGGATCAGTAAAGACAGAGGGCGGGGTAGAAATAAAAATGATGTAGGCGAGTATGTATAAAAAGAGAGAACAAAATGCTTGAAAGCATCATCACTTTTTTCTTTTTATACCGATCAACCAGAGATCCGAGGAAAAATCCAGAGATGGCGACTGTCACGAGATACACACCCGCCATGATTGATGTAGCAAGTACTGACTTGGTTTGAAGATACACCCAAAACGTGACTGCAAACCAGACAAAGGTATTGGTCAGCGATGCTACCAGTGAGTTGGCTAAAACGGCATAAAACAGTTTTGTCATACTTCTATAAGCGCTTCTCATTTGAATGAAGTAGGACTAACCCTTTCAAGGTGTTAAATCTGGACGAGATGAAAAACGGAAAACCGCTATTTCACGCTTTGATTTTTTAGACTTAGAGAAACGAAAATAATTTTATTCCTTCTTCAGCTATCAGTGAGGCAGTCTGCAACTGTTCCAAACAAAAAACAATAAAACCATTACTTACTATCTACAGAAGCCTTCGACAAACTTGCATCAATTAACACTGAAAGCATATTTTGAGCAAATGTCGCTCCATCGGGAGATTGCTCAATAGTTGCCATCAGACTTGCCCCACCGATCAGAAGAAGGTACTGCTTGGAGAAGGTATCGGGAGTCTGTACCCCTGCTTCTGCTGCCAAGCGCATGATAATTTGACGAATGGATTCACGCAAATTTATTGAAACATGGTGAGCCTCATGAGATGCATCTGCAATTTCCAACACGGCATTAATGAACGGACATCCCCGAAATCCAGGAGATGCATACCACTCGCGCAATACATCAAATGTTGCTAAGAGTCGCTCTTTTGGGGTATTGCCAGACTCTGTCACTGCCTGCTCAAACCATTGAATCCATCGTTCAGCACGATACTTCATTACTTCCTCGATCAACTTGTCCTTTGAGGAGAACCAGCGATACAGCGTTCGCTTGGCAACGCCTGACTCTACAATCACCTCGTTAATACCAACATACGGAATTCCTTTCTCATAAAAGAGTTTCGATGCGGTTTCCAAAATTTGTTGCCTAGCAGCACTTGATTCGGTGGTCATATCTTTTTCGAGCGACAGAGTAGACAAACTTGTCTCCATCAGTTTATACTAGCAGCAAGACAAGTAGACAGACTTGTCTACTTGGAGACAAGCTCAAGAATTATCTCATTGCCAGCCTTTTGAGGAATTTCTTCATGAATGAGAATTTCAATGTAGCTACTGGTTTCCGATTGGATTTTAATCAGTGGAAAATTGTGTATTTTGCGGTTGTAGTAAGTGCTGTACTGACAGCGATTACTCTTGCTATGTATGGGATTGAAAGGCAAGGGATTATTCATTGGCTGGATGCAACGGGACGTGCAGGCATGATTACCTTCACTGCCGCATTCATTGCCTCGCCATTACACAAACTCTTTCCAGGTTTTTTCAGTGGATGGCTGCTCAAGAACCGCCGCTTTCTAGGAATTGCTTTCGGATTCCAACATCTCGTATTTCACTTGCCAGCAGTCATCTGGTTTTCTGTGATTGCAAAAGTGCCAATAGATGCGATCATCACTGGGGGGCTTGGTTTTGCCTTACTAATTCCCATGCTGATTACCTCCTTTAACGCGCCGATGAAATGGGTTGGATCGAGCAATTGGAAAATTCTGCATAAAACAGGTATGTTCTACTTGATGTTCGTGTTCATCATGAGTTTTTATCCTGGAATCTCGGGTAATCCGCCGTTGTCTAGACCCTATCTCATCAATTACGCTGCGTTTGAGCTAACTTTACTTGTTGCAGTCTCTTTGAGAGTCGTTGCATTTGTTCTTCAAGCGATTCAGCAGGTCAGTAGCAGCAACTAACCTTATGAGTTGCAGAACTTTCATCTTATGAAACGATATATTCTGCACATTTGTCAATATCATCCAACGTTTTCATGGTGCCAATCTGCTCGGTTCAGGCGATAAACAAAGCAATCATCGTCACCAAATCGTCGGCGATCTACAAACTGGAAGCCTAGCCGTTCATAAAAGCGGTGGGCACGGGTATTGCTAGCAAGTGGATCGATGAGTACAGCCGTTACAGCAGAATCGGCGAAACATCGGGCAAGTGCAAGTTGCATCATTTTTGTTCCATAACCTTTGCCTAAATCGGTCTGTTCTCCAATCCAGATGTCAATGGCACGCAGATTCGCTGCGACATTGCTCCAATAGTGACTATCCTCTCGTGCGGGATCGATAATCTGGACAAATCCGATCGGACGACCATCGATCTGAGCAATTAATTGCTCCCTCCAATCAGGAGTGCGATCGAGTTCCACATCCCAGTTCCAGTCATCATTAGGGTCTGAGGCGACCACATGAGCTTGCTCATCCCAGTATCGTAGTAGATCCAAATCAGCAGGGGTGGCATGGCGTAAGTTCATCATAATTTCACTGCCGAAAATCAAAATCGTGTAACAGTGCCATCAACGCGGGAACTACCGTTGGAGTTAGAATCGTGGAAAACGCCAAGCCTCCAGTCAAAGCAATTCCCAGTCCTTGATACAGTTCAGAACCCTGTCCTGGGAAAATTGCCAGAGGCACCATGCCCAAGACGCTCGTACCTGCGGACATGAAAATGGGACGGAGGCGATCGCGCGTCGCATTGTAGAGCGATTCATTGTACTTTTGCCCCTCCTCCTGAAGCTGTAGCACCCGCTCCACAATCAAGATGGCATTATTCACTACCACTCCAGTCAAAATCAAAAAACCCAATCCGGTAATCATATCCAAGGGCACAATCACACCGGGAATCCAGTTGGCAACAACCAGACTCAGTAATGCTCCGGTCAATCCCATTGGCACTGTTGCCATAATCACCAGTGGATATAGGAATGAACGATACAGGGCAACCAGTAGCAAATAGGTAATCATCACCGAGAACACAAAGGCAGCTGCTAGTTGTCCCACGGTTTCTGAGAGGCGATCGGCAGAACCAGCCAGTTCCACGCGAAATTCAGGCGGTAATTTGGTTCGTAATGGTGCCAGAATCTGATTTTCGGTCTGATTGACAAGTTGTCCTAATGGTGCATCAGGAGTTAGGCTCACGGTTAGGGTGGTGGAGCGTTCTAAATCCACATGATTAATCACACCAGGTCCGATTGTCTCGCGCACAGTTGCCACATCTGCAAGCTGAACTTGTCCCCCTTGAGAAGTCGTCATTGCCTGTTGGCTATTAGCTGTCCCTTGTTCCCTATTTCCTGTTTCCTGTGCTTGAGGGATTTGAGAACTGTACAGCGACAACTGCCGCAACTGTTCAGGGGTTTCGACAAAGACATTTTGCAGCTGCACAGTGACATCCAGTTCTTCCTTGCCATCGACAAACTCAGAAGCGAAGCGTCCTCCCAGCGCCGCTTCGACCATCGCCCCGACTTCTGATTCTGATAACCCCACTTCGGAGAGTCGTACGCGATCAGGAATGACTTGCAGTTGGGGAGCGCCGTTGATCGAGTTGGAGCGAGCATTGGCAACGCCCGGCAAGGCTGAGATTTGTTGAGTCAACTGTTGCTCCAGCTGATTGAGTCGTTCTAGATCTGGACCGATAATCTGCACCTCAAACGATTTGCCCGGATCGTTGAAAATGGGGAACCGGATCGGGAACATAAATTTGTAGCCCGGATAGCCAAAGCTTTGAAGAGTTAAGCGTTGCTGCATTTCTGCCAGCCCACTGCCCGTCGCCGATTCTGGCTTCAAGCTGATACCAATCCCTCGGAACTGAGGAAAGTGGGCAAAAAAGGTGTCAGCGATTTCGGGCTGCTGTTTTAGGAATGCTCTGGCAGGCGCAGACAGTTTGACTGCCTCTGGGACACTGGTTCCAGGAAATGTCTCGGTCAACCAAAACACAAAATTGAGGTTGCCTTCAGGCAGATAGTCCGCTGGAGGCAGCAACACGATACTGGAAGCCAGCAGCACAATCGGGATTGACAACAATGCCAATCTGCGCTTAAGCCGACGCGGACCTAGTGCCCAACCCACTGTTGCTAACAAAAATCTTTCTAACTTGCTTTGCAGCCGTCGAAACACAGCCGAAGTCTGCATGACTGACCGCTCCAGAGGAGACGCTTCTCTTGACGCGGTGACGCGGTGAGCAGCGCGTTGCGGGGGTTCCCCCCGTTGTAGCGACTGCAAACCCGAAGGGAGACTGGGTGACGCGGAGAATCCATCAAAAATATTCTCCGTGTCCCCGTGTCCCCTTGTCCCCGTGTCCTCTTCTATCCCCGTGTCCCCGTGTCCTATTCCCTGTGCTTCTGCTGGGTTAAGAAACAGACTCGCTAGCATCGGCAGCAATGTTAATGATGCAAACATCGATAACACCGCAGCAGCCGTAATTGTGATTGCCATATCGACAAACAACTCTGAGACTTCGCCCGTCACCAGCACCAGGGGTGCAAATACTGCCACGTTTGCCAATGTTGCCGCTAGGATTGCCCCGCCGACTTCCTGGGTGCCGTCGATCGCCGCTTGCAGGCGACTTTTCCCCTGCTGCATGTGAGTAAAGATATTTTCAATCACGACGATCGCATTATCGACCACCATCCCTGCTGCAAAACCCAACGCTGCCAAACTGATGATATTGAGCGATCGCCCCAGTATTGCACTCACGATGAACACCACAATCATCGCAATCGGAATGCTGATGGCAACAACAACAACAGTGCGGAGTGAACCTAAAAACAACAGCAACACGGCGATCGCCAACACGCCACCTGTCATTAAATCGCCCCGCACGTTGGACACCGACTGGTCAATGTAGGTGCTTTCATCGTAGACAATCTCAAACTCGACCCCTTGTTTCTGGCGATCAAACTGCGCTTGCAAATTCGCTAATGTCGCTCGGACTCCCCTAGACACCTGCGGCACATTCGCTCCCACCCGACGGATGATGCCAATTCCGGCAGAGGGGGCATCGTTGAACAGAAACGTGCTGTCCTGGAACTTGCGCCCCATTTCCACTTCAGCAATATCGCCCAGATAGACTGTACCAGTGTTGTCACGACGCAGGACAAAGGTTTTGAGTTGATCTAACTTTTGCGCTCGGTTCACTGTCCGAACCTGATATTCGCGTTTTCCCAGCACTAAAGGACCGCCCCGAATATCGCGATTGTTAGTTCTCAAAGTATCCGTGACATCCGTGAGGGTAAGATTGCGATCGCTTAATGCTTTGGGATCAACGAGCACCTCTACTTCCCGTTCCTGCCCACCGACAATGAAGAAGCGACTCGTCCCTTCCACTCGTCGCAATGCGGGTTCAATGACTTCCTCAATCAGGTCGCGGTAGCGGTTAGAGTCAGTGCGATAGCCCGGTTTTGGCTTCAGCACGATCCACATCATCGGATTGTTGTTGCCGCTAGCGACCTGTATATCAGACTCGCCTGCTTCCTCTGGTAGCTCTTCCACCTGCTGTAATTTGTTCAGCACACTCACCAGCCGGGCATCGACATCGGTTCCCCAGTCAAACTCCATTGTGATCGTACTAATCCCCGGTAAACTCTGGCTGGTAATTTCCTGAACACCTTCGATTTCCTCCAGCAAATCTTCAATCGGGCGAGTGATCAAGTCTTCCACTTCTGCGGGGGCTGCACCGATGTAGGGAGTGGAAATCGTAATTTCTGGGCGATCGCTCCCGGTTGCAGTTCCAATGGCAATCTGAACAGGGCGATCAACCCAAACATCGCCAGCAGAAAGAATAAAACAAAGGTGCCATGCCGCCAACGGACAGACGTTTCAATGAAGTTCATGATTCTTGCTTCGTGTTTTGTTCAGCAACTTGCACAGGCGCTCCATGCATCAGCGCTTCACCGCCCCGCACCACGACGGGTTGCCCGACTTGCAACTGATTGCTAGAAATCGCTATCGTTTCGCCCATATCAACGACTAGTTTCACCTTCGCCTCGACTGCTTTGCCATCGACAACGGTGTAAACCAACCAGGTTTCATCGCGCCGAACCAGGGCATCGCGGGGGACAACAAAGCTAGATGGATCAACCTGCAACTGTAACTCTGAGGCGATCGCCATCTTGGGTAACAAATTCTGGGGTGGATTCTGCAACCGCACCCGTACCATTTGCCGCCTTGATGCCGCATTGGCAGCTGGAACGACACCGCTAATTATGGCACGTCCTCGCCAGTTGGGAAGGGCACGGGCAGTGAGTTCCACTGGCAAACCGGGGGTGATACTACCGCTCAGTTGCTCTGGTAATTCCAGAAAAACATCCAACTCATTGCTATTGACCAAGGTGAGCACTGGATCACGACTTTCTACTAGATCGCCCGTACTGACTTCACGCGATCGCACAATTCCACTTGCCGGAGCCTTGACTTGCGTCCGCGCCAGGGTCAGTTGTGCCTGATTGACCGCAGATTCTGCGGCGGCGACGCTGGCTTTTTGGGCGGCAATTTCTTCGCGGGTAGGTCCAGCCGTGGCTTCCGCCAGCGCCGCCTGTACTTTCAGGCGTTCTCCTCGTGTCGCATCAACCGTAGCCCTTTCTTCTAATAACGCCTTCTCACTGATTGCCCCTGCTGCCACCAACTCTTCGTAACGTTTGAGGTTTTCCTGTGCCTCCCGTTCTCGTGCTTGAGCAGAGCGGAGCTCAGCCCGACGTTGAGCAATAATTTCTGGTCGGGTACCCACTTCCAGACGCGCCAGTTCACTGCGCTCCTGCGCCAGTTTTGCCCGTGCTTCCGCTAATACTAGCTGCTGATCCGCATCGTCTAAGGTGGCGATCGTCATTCCTGGTGTCACGCGATCGCCCACCTCAACCAAAACACGCTCGACTGTCCCTGCTGTTTGGGTACGGAGCGTGGCGCTTTTAGTTGCCTCAACTTGCCCTAACAACTGGATGCGTCTCACTCCTTCGCCTCGTTTGAGAGCGACGGTTTCAACTGGAATAGGGGGCAGTGCTTGAGCTATTTTAGATGGAGAGGGGTCACCGGCGGGAGTGAATGTCCGCCAAACGACCACACCGCCACCCACTAGTAGCAGGAGTGCTAGCAACCCAAGCTGCGATCGCTTGAGGTGTTTAAGGTGGCGAGATCTTGCTGAAGGTTTTGGTAATGACTCGTGGGATTCAGAAGTTTTCATAGTTAACGAAGCATCTCAGATTAGGTGCGCGGCATGGGTTCTACTCATAAAACTTCGTGGTATGTGTGGAAACGAGCGTGTCTTCAGACCTGAGAGGAAACACGACTCAAGCGACTTTAGTCGCAGTGGATATTCTCCATGAGCCATAAGATTTAAAAATGCAATCTTTGGGAGTTGCATTTTGCGTTAATCGCTTACCAGTTCCAAGACTGTGCAAGCTAATTGTTTTTCTGTTTGGATCTTTTTTAGTTGGCGATTCTTGCCAACCACCCACATAACAAAACCCAAATTTGGGATGTTTTACCACTGAACCACGCTTAAAACCAGCGCTGATTGTCCCACCATATCTAGACCGAATATGACCAGCAGAATGCTGTAATCGGTGAAGTTGACGGCGATGAAGTTCTAATGGGATAACTTCAATTAATTGAGTATTTTCGGGTTTAATATGTCCGCCTACAAACCAATTGACTAATACCCAAGAATCAACACAATGAGCATCAAACTTGCTGGATAATTTGTTTTTAGATTTTTTCAAACCTAAACTTTGGCGCATTTCGTAAGTGTCGTTACCTGTCCTGGTTTCTAAATTGGCAAGTTTTTCTAATTCTGAGTAGAACCACTTTTTACCAACTTCCAGCGGGCTAAACATAATGAACGTTAGCCCGATCGCCATTGCCAAATAACCGCCCATTTCAAAACCAAGTTGCCCCATGTTGACATCGTTAGGACTAATCGGTGGGTTTAACGATTGTAGCCATTGACCAATCAGCGAGCCACCTGCCAGGTTGTGATAGAGTCCGAGCAAGATTAGGAATATGCCAGTCAACCAGTTTGTTAGAGATTGAAATATTGTTCGGAAAGTAGTGGGTTCAATGGTTCCAAGTTTCATTCTTGATTGCATTCGTGAATCTCCAGTTTTGTGATAAGTTCATAGATGGTCGCTAACGTTGAAACTCTATTTCCTGTGCTGGTGTATGACTCAGATGTTTTCAGTTGTAAAAATAAGCATAATTTCTAGATAAAAAAACACCGCTTTAAGTGATTGTTTTCTCTGGTTCTTTGGTGTATCTTTCTCACTTCTATCTGGTGATACTGAGCCAGTGATTTTTACTCCAGTTCTACGGTCAAATCAGGAATTGAAGAGTTTGTTCCTTGATGTGGAGGTTGATTTAGGATATTGATGTAGAACATCGTGCTTCCTCCATTTGCCATAACTTTCTTAGGGTAGCAATCGCTGCTTCCATTTACCTCACCCAACCGACTTATCCAATCGGGTGAAGTATTGTTGCTCCCATCCGCTTCCAACATTCCGATTGGCGGACTGATGAGTGCTACTGATGAGTGCCACAGTTTTATCCTCAAGCAGGACGGCGAAAGCATTAACCTGGCTGTAACCAGGCACACCATACTCGTGTACCCACACATCTTTTCAAAGCACGGAGGCATGGCTGCGGGGGTTGTCTGTTTCATGCGGTTTATTGTGCGGCTCGATCGCAGAGTGCAATCGTGAGCAATACTGCTGCCACAAGCGCCGCTACTGTCCGAACGTGATTCCAGAGTGTCCAATTGGTCAGGTATTTAGCCCATAGCTCTGCGCCTTCAGTGCTGTCTGGTTTGGCGAGCGCCAGTGCATCGTTCAGTGGGACATTAAAGGCGATCGTTACGCCAAATGTGCCAACGAGATAGAGCAAACTACCGACCAGCAAGTAAGCAGCACCGGGTTGATGCCACTTAAGCAGCGAGAAGATCGCCAGAAAAATGCAAGCCACTGCCGTTCCCAGAAACGCCGTCATAAACCACGGATTGATCACCGTGACATTGATGGATTGCATGGTGGCAATGCCTTGTGCTGGCGGTTGTTGAGCCAGAGCCTTCATCACAAAAGTCGAGAAGGCGAAGAAAACTCCGGCTATCAGTCCACAACCGAGTGCTGCAAAAAGTTTCAATGCGAAAGATAAGTGGTCAACCGTTGCCATAAAACCTCCTGCGGATTACCGCTCAATGGCTTGTTAGCGGTATCATTGCATATTCAACCTTGATTGATAGCGTCTGGCTCCATGTACATCATTTCCCGAATGTGACCATCTAAATCTTGAAATCCATGTCCGTACATGTGCCGTGATGATAAACATTTTCTTACCCTTCCAGCTTAGGGCAATGATCCATGCCCAACTATCTGATTCTTGTTCCTATTCTGATGAAACTATCAAAATCTTGCGGTCAGTTTTCAGGCTGCTTAGTAGAATCAGTCGTTCACAAAGGATGTTCAACACCCAAACAAAATCCGAGGGTGAGCGTTTGTGATCGACTGGGAAGGCGAAAATGGTACAATTTGAACTTAGGCGCATTGGGATTGCATCATGAAGGCAACCACCGATCATCTGATTGAATGTACCCGCTTGCCCATTTTATCCAGTCGGAACCAGGGTTGGGAGAATATTCTGGTTGAGCAATTCCAACATCCGGCAGGAGAGGGAAGAACTCATTACAGTGATGAACATTCGATTTGTCTGTCGCTTGCCCCGCGTCCAGTCGGCATGTTACACACTCAGGGAGATAAGACCTACACGGGAGCATACGTGAAGGGTGACTTTTGCATCACGCCTGCGAAGGTGCCCTTTTTTGCGCGTTGGGATAGTGACGATCGCTTTTTGCAAATTCGCGTCGCATCTCGGTTTATTCAAAGTGTTGCGGGAGAAACGATGCATAGAAATCCCAATCGCCTTGAATTACTACCCGAAGCTCGGATTCGTGATCCTCAGATTGAGATGATCGCGATGATGTTACTTACCGAACTCAAACAGGAGAATATAGGCGGTAGGCTTTATATTGAGTCACTGACAAATGTGTTAGCAGTACACTTGCTCAGACAGTATGTCGCTACTAAACCGCAGCTTCCCCTTTATGAGGGTGGATTGTCCCAGCGTCAGCTTTTGCTAGTTCTAGACTACATCAACGACCATCTGCATCAAGATATCAAGCTTAGCGATTTAGCGGCATTGCTGAACATGAGTCAATTTCATTTCAGCCATCTGTTCAAACAGTCTCTTGGCACAGCACCCTATCAATATCTGCTCCAGCAACGTATCGAACGGGCAAAGCAGTTGTTGAAACACAGCGATCACTCCATTATGGACATTGCTTTTCTGTGTGGATTCAACAGCCATAGCCATTTGAGTAAACAGTTTCGACAATTGACACGAATGACACCGAAAGCCTACAGAGTAGATTAAACCACCTTGTTTTATACAGTACGCAAGCTAACGTCTTAGCATTACCAATGTTAGACTATCGAAGTGACTGGATAGTTGTAACTCTCTCTTACGACTACACCACCCTTCCAATAACCGATAGAAATTTGATTGCTCTTTGTATCAATTATTTGATCATCAATCTTGATAGTGAAATCATTATACCAATTGGAAATGACGACAAATTCATAATCTTTGTCCGCTGAAAAAGCAATGTCTTGACTAATTAGTCTTGACTCTCTGAACTCGACCAACATTTCATTGAAAAAGACTTCTCTGCCCTTGCGACATGCTTCCTTACCAGTCGTAACAGTTCCGTCACCCTCAATCATCACAATATCCTCGGAGTAGTACTTCTCTAGAGCTACTGACGTTTGGAAGGTAACGACTAAGTGATTGATATCTGCTAGCTTGATTTGTAGTTCTTCAAGTGTCACAAAAACTCACCTCACCCAATGAAGAAATATTATGGTTTTGGATTTGTATTATGGCGCACCACACATGCAGAAGGATTGTAAAAAATTGACCTCAATCGGGCAGAACGATGTGGCAGGGATGAAAGCCACGCTGTGCTAGATACTCGGTGGGTGTGCAATCAGCAAAAGCCCGAAAGTCGTGAATGAAGTGTGCCTGGTCGAAGTAGCCGCAGGTGAAAGCAATATCCAACCAATCGACCTGCTCTTTGCCAGCCAGCAGATAAAGGACTTGCCGCAAGCGCCGAACACGACAGAACAGTTTGGGGGTCAGCCCCACTTGATCGCGGAATAGCTGGTTGAAATGGCGGGTGCTGAACCCGATTTGATCGATGACTGCACTAACACTAGGAGTAGGCGATCGCCCAAACTCGCGTAAGGCGAAATCAACACCGGGATGTCGTTTAGGCGGCTGCGCCATTGTCAGAAGAAATCGTTCCAAAACCAGGAAACGAGTTTCTAAGGTTGGTGCTTCCAGCAGGCGATCGCGCAGTTCTACGGCACGATCCTTCCACACGTCTTCTAGCGAGACGATTTGATTGTGCAATTCCCCAGCAGGAAGCGCGAAGAATGAGGCATTACCACCGGGCTTGAAATGCACTCCCATGACGGAAATCTGTCGATCATTGTTAATGATGAAGCCTTCGGAATGAGGACCACAGATCATCGTGCCGTTCGTGCTGCCGTACTCTGCTCGACTGTGTCGATCAAACAGTGGTATTCTGTCCTCGTGTAGGTTGATAACCAACTCCATTGAGCCAACCGGTAGCAAGCGTGACTGTGTCTTTAGCAAGTTATCGCCTTCCCGAACCCATAAAAATTCAACGAACTGCGAGAGGAACGATCGCGGTTGATAAGTCTGGTAAATCATACGCTTTTTTAAGACTGATTTTTCGTTGAGCCACCTTAAAAAAACTGGGTTTTTGGGACTACAGTACCGATACTCTAGAGCCTTTGTTTACTCAACATTGCGAATCTGCATTTGTATCCATTCACGCTCTAGGATGGCATATAGCAAGCGATCTCGCCACTCACCCTTAACCCATTCATACTCTTGCAAATACCCCTCCTGTCGCATCCCAATTTTTACTAAAATTCGCATTGAGAGGATATTTTTCGGGTCAGACGTTGCAAAAATCCGATGTAAATTGAGTTGTTGGAAACCAAAATGTAAGAGCTTTCGTGCAGCTTCAGTTGCATATCCTTGACCCCAAAATTCCTTAGCAAAGATGTATCCGATTGAAGCTTCTCGTTTATCTTGATTTGTGATGGAAATACAACAGCTACCAATGAATTGTTTATTATCTTTTAAAGTCACTGCCAAACCAAAATGTTGACGGGGTTGTTGCCGTTGTAATTTAATTTGTCTTTGCAAAAAACTCTTCGTGTCTTCTTCACTGTTAGGACCAAAAGGTTGGTAACGAACAACTTCTGGATCACAGGCGTAGCTATGCACTCCTTGCCAATCTGATTTTGTCAAATCCCTGAGAATGAGACGTTGCGTTTCTAACGGTAGATTAATGTTCATCACTTACTAATTATTGTTTCGTTCATCGCTATTTGCTAATTGCACTATTAACAAACAGCTATTAGCTATAGGCTAATAACGACAAAATTTATTTGGCAAATTCTGCACGGAACTGATTCACCACTCTATCTAGTTCCACTGAATGTGCTGCTTTGAAAAGAATCCTATCACCTTCTTGTACAAAAGTCTTTAAAGAGGCAACTAAATCTGCATGAGTTGTAAAGCACATCTGAGAAATACCTTCAGCACTCTTGGCTATGGTTTTTGCATCTTCTCCATCTACCAATACTAATAAAGCATCCAAATTTAATTTTCGCACCGTTTCCCCTACTTGCTGATGTAACTGGTGCGATCGCTCTCCTAATTCCTTCATTGCACCCAACACAGCAATGCGTCGCTTTCCTGGTGTGTCTGCCAACAACTGCAACGCTGCTACCATAGCTTCTGGTGCAGCATTATAAGTTTCATCTAAGATTACCACATCATTGGGCAAAGTAAAACGCTGCGATCGCCCTTTTGGCATATCCACGATCACACCCGATTTTAGACATGACCAATCAATGCCCAGAACCTTTGCCACCGCTAAAGCTGCCAAGAAGTTAGTTGCATTGTGTCGTCCTGGTAATGGTAAAGGCAGTTGTATTCCTGCCACTTCCAAGGTGTCACTATCAATCAAATTCCCCTGAATATCGCCACCAGAAAAGCCATAACTCAAAACTTTCCCTTGCCAAACTTTCGCCGCCGTTTCCATCAAGAGCGGATGATCGTAATTGAGAATTGCCACACCATCTTTAGGCATTTGAGCTAGTAACTCACATTTTGCCTCGGCAATAGCCTCCTCTGAACCCAGTAACTCAATGTGCGCTGTTCCCACATTGGTAATTACGCCAATAGTCGGACATGCAACTTGCGTTAGTTCAGCAATTTGCCCCTTTCCCCTCATCGCCATTTCAATAACAGCAAAATCATGTTCTGCACTCAATTGCAGGAGCGTTTTTGGTACTCCAATTTCGTTATTGTAATTCCCATAAGTCTTGAGGACTCTTCCTTTTGTCCTTAAAGTTGCGGTAATGAGTTCCTTGGTTGTGGTTTTACCTACAGAACCTGTGACCCCAATCACTGGAATCGAAAACTGGTCACGCCACCACCTGCCAATTTTTTGATATGCCTCAAGCGTGTCTTTTACCTGCAAGACAGGAAACTTAGAATTGTCGTATTCAAAATCAACTATCGCAGCCATTGCACCTTTTTCTATTGCCATTGGAACAAAATCGTGTCCATCAAACTTTTCGCCACGTAAAGCCAAAAAGACTTCACCAGGCTGGAGTATACGGGAATCTGTTTGTATACCACTGCTTAAATGTGTTAATAAGCTTTCTGATAAGTTTGCTGCTTTTGCACAGAGAACTTCAAGCAGTTGGGTTAGAGTAGCAGAACAAGGCATAAGCAATTCAAAATTCACGTGTTCAATCTGGAAGAAAACCAATGCTCGTACAAGGAGTCAGAACTCAGGAGAGAAAAATACCTACATAATCAGGATAATAAGGCTGTTTCTAGCTGTCTAGTTATTTCTGTCGTCCTGTGCTAGCAAGTAGTCTAGCCTCTTGCTGTATACAAATTAAATGCCTAATAGCTTGAATTCGTCAGAAGTACTTTGGCAGAAGGGCGATCACACTAGAGGTTTTGGATTCCAAAATTTATCATTTCAATTCAAGAAGATGCCTCGTCTGTAAGTGGAGCGAGAACAAAATTCATTAAAAATCATTAAATAATATATCTTTTTGGCTGACAAGATACATTAAGGAGAACACAGAACGATAGTTACAGAATATCCCCACGGATGGAATCCGGGGGATTTGAACGCGGAAAACTTTCTTTTTCCACGAATCAATTCGGGGGCTTGTGACGAGGTCTTACACGAAATTTTCTGCCAAGCGCGTTAGCGGCTCCCCTTGGGAGCTTCCCTGTATTTTGTTGATCTGTCGGCGTAGTCGGGTACTCGTTGTTTGTTAGCGAAGCGAGCCGTAGGCTGGGCTGGCAGAAAATTAGGGGACAAATGCGTGACCAGTTCTCACCGAACCAGAACTCTTAATTCATGACGAGAAAACGCGTTTAACATTCTGACTTCACCAGTTCTGACGGATGATTCTTTCTTGGTCATTGTCTGTAGGGTGGACACTGCCCGCCATTCAAATATCCATCTCACAAGTTTTTGGTGGGTAAACCCCACTCTACCTTGTTATGGTCTAATCATTTGAAAATGGTTGTCAAATTAACAGATTTAATATGGATTTAATATTTTAGATATAGTTGTTAAATTCAAAATAAAAACAGCCTTAAGAGGCTATGAAAGTTGCAATTTTAACTCAGAAGATATTTTTAGTAAAGTAGCCTCTAGCCGAAATCAAAAATATGGAGTCTTTATTCCGCCCTACATTTTATACGCCACTTTCATAAAGGGGCTTTTGAAGATTGGCAAGCGCTATCCGCGATTTTTTATCAGCATCACTTGCATAATTTGTGTAGCGATATCACCAGAAATCCCCAAAGCTTGATACAAATCGCTTAAAAAGTCTTGCTCTTCTTGAGGAAAGACTCCATCAGCTAAAACTAAATCCGTGGCTACCGCAAAAGCTGCTTCTCGCAAGTCGTAGGATAAGGATTCTTTAGCTGAATTAAACAAGGCATTTATGCCTTGCCACCTCAGAGTATCTAGGATTTTATCAAATATCCCGTTCATCTCATCGTTGGAATAACATCTGAAGAGCTTCATACGGGACAGCACTAACAAAATACCACGTGCCTGCTCATCAGAAAGATTTCCATCTGAGGCTGTTGTAGCTAAAGCAATTGCAACAAAAGCTTCCGCTTGAGTGAGTGCTTCTTGAACTTGGCTTTGTGCGCCAAACATCTTGTCGAATAGACCCATTGCAGTTTACTCCATCGCTTGCGTCTCAGTAGCAGTACACTCACTCGTACCGAGGAGGTTATTGTGCAAGGCTATGAGACCTCTATAGCTTCAGTGTTCCCAAGATTCTTTGCTAGCGAACACTTGAACTCAATAGTTTTCGACAAAGCAGTAAATTTTTGATTTGAGGTGAGGGGAACCTTACCCTACGAAATACTCCTGGAGTTGAAAGCATTTACTAAAGATATTGGGCTTAGTTAAGCCGCTTTGTGTCTACGCGAATACCTGTTTTTTCAATGGTTTCTATGACTGCTAAACCTAAGCCAGAAAAGGCAATAAGTAGCAGTACCGAAGCCAAGAAGGCGTTTACAAGCATCCGAAGGGCGTCATCGAAGAAAATGTAACTGGTCATTGTTTTATCTATTGAACTCAGCAGTGCTAGTACCTATTTATTTCTCCACGTTCTGATTGGCATTTTTCGTTCATAGAATACTAACATTTGTATCTTAACAAAACTTTAGCTCTTTCATGACAAAACTTTGATTTTTTCTTGTTGAAGTTTAGATAAACTTTCCCTCCTTGTTTTTTCAATCAAGTACTCAGATGCATTTTTAATAAAAATTAATTTCAATAAAAGCTATAGTTTGTATATTTTTTTAGTAAACTTAGTTACATATTGACTCGTCATAACAGACTATGGAACTGCTTCAAGTAGAAATATTTACCAATCAGCTTTTGTTAATACCACTATCACAGAAATACAAAGAAAATATTTTTAGAGAATTTACAAAAGAAATTACGACTTATATGTATCCTTGCCCATCTCAAGATCTCACCGAAACAGAAAAATTTATTAACGACTCTCTACGCGAAATGCAAAGAGGGAATCATCTCATTACAGTTATTTTAAAAAAAGACTTCCAAGAATTTTTGGGATGTGCAGGAATCCACGAGCTTTATAGTAAAAATCCAGTACTTGGTATTTGGCTAAAAAAATCTGCACATGGTCAAGGCTATGGCTTAGAGACTATTGCTGCACTGAAAAATTGGGCTGATGAGAACTTAGATTACGAATATCTTATATATGATGTTGATAAAGCAAATATCCCTAGCCGACGAATTGCAGAAAAGCTTGGTGGTCAAATTGTGAGAGAATATCATAAGACAAATTTAAGTGCAAGAGTTTTACATATATTGGAGTATAGAATTTCAAGAAAAGAAGACTTGCTTGAAATTGATAAGAATACCAGACAATGACTTTTTGATTGCTGGCATCACTTCTTATAGTTTGAGTGATTCGGGTGTGTCTCCTAAAAAAGCTCCCACAAACGTTGATTTTCAAAATAATAACGGCAGTTTTGGCGATTTTTTTCAAAAACATGAGTATCAGATTATGCTCAATTAATTAATGATAATTTTTAATATACTATTTTAGACTGGACGCGCCACTACTACTTAGGAACTCGCGGAAAAAGTAAACTTTTGTAAAGATGTTTACAAAGGTAAAGAGGACCCTTTACCTTCTTCTTTCTGGGAAAGGATGGAAGTGTTGGTAGTGGAACTTAAGTTTTAGTTGAAATGCTGGTCATTCATACTTCAGAAGGTCGTCATTATCCGACTGAATATACCTACAGTTAAAGTAAAAAGGATTTAGTCTAGTTCAACCTGTATCAAATGACCATGCAAACCCAATCAAAAGAAGGCACATTTCATCCCAAAATAGAAAGAATTGCCAACATCTTGCGCCTTGTTGGTTGGGTGAATTTCTGGTTGGAGCTGGGATTAGGAGCTGCGGCTAGTTTGATGGTGATATTCGCTATTTCTGGTCGTAACTTCTCTCAAGCGCTGACGCCACCTACGCCTGGAGTAGGAGTCACTACATATGCTCAAGGAACGACACCAGGAATTAGTATCAGCATCTTTTGGGCAGTTTGTGGAATTTTAGCTTTGCTTTTTAGTATTTATTTAGCTTTTCGTCTGACTCGCTTTGCTAGACGGCTTCGTAACCCGAACCCAGACATACATCCTAAAAAAGCACAGGTGATCCAATTACTGCGAATTAATGTCATCGCTGGTTTAGTGGGAATGCTGCTATTCATTTTGGGAGGTGGTGCTGGTTTAGGAGTACTATTGTCAAAATCCATTGCCCAACCTCAAGGGGTCGCAATTTACGATCCAAGTCGCATTATTCGCTCTCTTGATATCTTTGTTGCAACAGCAAATATGAACGGTATCGCCGCTCACTTTATCGGAATAGTCGCTTCTTTGGGGCTTTATAGCTGGCTGCATCAAGATTCGTGAGCAGATATCTTTATAGTTTTTAAAAACCAAAGGCTAAAAAACCACCATCAACTGCAATACACTGTCCAGTGATATAAGTGGCTGTTGGTAGACACAGAAACGCCACTAAACCTGCGACTTCTTTTGGTGTGCCAATTCGTCCCATTGGGGTACGCGATAGAACAGAGTTTAACACATCTGAATTGCTCAATAGAGGTTCAGTTAAAGGGGTGAGAATAAACCAAGGCGCAACAGTATTTACCCGAATTTGGTTTGCTGCCCATTCTACAGCCAAAGAGCGGGTCAGTTGTACAAGCGCTGCTTTTGTCATTGCATAAGGTGTACCTGTGCGAAGCGCAGTTAATCCAGCAACAGAACCAACGTTCACGATGCTACTGTTGTCTGCGGTTTTCAGCAAAGGGTAAGCGAGTCGGCACATTTCAAATGTAGAGGTTAAGTTGGTTTGAAATATGTGCTCATACTCTTGTTGTGTATATTCCAGCGCCTTTTTGCGAATATTGGTACCAACATTATTGACGAGGATATCTAATCCTCCTAAAGTTTGATTGACTTGTTCAATAATTGCCTGACGACCATCAGATGTTGCAACATCTGCAGCAATTCCATAAGCTTTCCATCCTTGCAATTGCCAGTTCTCAAGCTGCTGTTTTATTGCTTGTGCATCTCTAGCAACAATTATAATCTCAGCACCGAGGGACAGAAATTCTTGAGCGATCGCCAGTCCAATTCCCTTCGTTGCTCCGGTAATTAAGGCTTTTTTTCCTGTTAGTGTCCAGTGGTTATTGTCCATTACCTTTCTCCTTTTGTTTAAGATTTTCTAAAAGATTTCTCATTGAACTTCGTGGTAATTCTCAGGAAAAACTCATTCTAAACCAGAACCAGAGAGTGAGAATAACTTTGTGCTTGAAACACAGCAAAACAAAAAAATCCTCAAAGAATGTTGTTTTCATCGGTAAAAATTATGAAGTTGAATCAGTTAGTACAATTAGGTGTTATTTCTTCTTTATCTTGTTTTCTCTCGGTCGCAACAGTACAAGCATTGACACCATCTGCCAAAATATCGAATTCTCCAGTTGCAACTGCTCATTCTGGCACTCTTCTCGCTCAAAAACAACAGGTCATTTCTGCATCTGGTACTTTTGTAAAAGCAGAACACCCTACCTCGGGAACAGCGCGAATTGTTACGGAAAATGGACAACGATATCTTGTCCTGAATTCATCTTTTCAGACGAGTAGTCAGGGACCAGACTTGCACGTTCTTCTGGATCCATCTGAAAAACCACCAATGAAGTATCAAAATTTCAGCAGCTACGTGAATCTGGGTAAACTGCAAAAATTTAATGGTGAACAACGCTATCCAATTCCTGCTAGTATCAATCTGTCTAACTTTAAATCGGCGGTTATTTGGTGCCGTATGGCAAATGCAACTTTTGGCTATGCTCCGCTCCGTTCTACCAGTAGTGCAAGCAATTAGCAATTTTCTGTAGGGTGGACATTACCCCCTAATATCTCAAATGTCAATCCCACGTCCTTTTCGTGGGAGATGCCCATCTAATAACTTCAGAAAACACTGTTAATAGTATCCATAAGCACCACAAGCTTGTTTTAGTAGAATGAAATAAGCGCTTAGTGATACTCATGAATTGCTTGCCGATTTCGCCTCCTATCCCTAAAGTTGTTCAGTTGCGTCCTCGAACTTATTTTGTCAAGTATCGATTCCTTTTGCTACAAATATTTTTGGGGATTCTCAGTATAGGGTTAATTCCTACTCTAACCGCTCGTCCTAGTTTCAGTGCAGAGCGGTTGACTATCTCTTATGGTATTGCAGCTCGCTCTATTCCTATTAATTCTCTGGAAACCTACGCCAAAACAGGCAAAGTAGATGATGACCTGGCTGCATATGTTCAGTATGCAGGGAAAGAGCAATTAAACCAACTACGGCAGTTTTTGCTGACTCCCATTCCCCTAAAAGCTGTAGAGGTTTCGCAGTTTCTCTATACGCCGATCGGCGAAAGATTGTTAGAAAATTTGGGAGAAGTCGTACAGCAAGAATCTGGCATTAGTGGGTTCTATGCAATTCGAGCAGCACTCATTCTTGCAGCAGCTGATCCACAAAAGCTGACTTTATTAAATGTACTACGCAAGTTTCCCTCAAGGACGATTTCAATAAATTTAGTCCGCAGTTTGGAGATTGCAGAGGCGTTCCAGAAACTGGTTCATCAGACTCAACAGGCGATCGCACTCATCAACAAGCAATCCTCTATAAATACAGGCACTACATCTAAACTAGAGAATGCTTTGATGACAGACCTGTCACAACTAGGGAAATTTTCTCACCAGAAACGGACTATTACGCTCAATGATACATCTCGCGATCGCACTTTTCCTGCTGACATTTACTTACCAGATGTATCTAGCCCTCGTCCGGTCATTGTCATCTCCCACGGACTTGGTTCTGATCGTACCAGTTATTCTTACCTTGCTGAACACCTTGCTTCTTATGGTTTTGTCGTTGCTGTTCCAGAACATCCAGGTAGCGATGCCAAACAGTTGCAAGCATTATTATCAGGTAGGGCGGCGGAAGGCACAAGCCCCAGAGAATTTATTGATCGACCTTTGGATATAAAGTATTTGTTGAATCAACTCACTACCCTCTCTCAAGCCGACTCTACATACAGAGGGCGTTTGAATTTGGAACAGGTGGGTGTAGTCGGTCAATCTTTTGGTGGTTACACGGCTTTGGCATTAGCAGGAGCACCAATTAATTTTAAGCAACTAGAAAAAAACTGCCCAGCTTCACCAGATACGGCTAATGTTTCGCTGTTACTCCAGTGCTTGGCATTGAGTTTACCACAATCTACGACATATAACTTATCAGATCCACGAGTGAAAGCAGCGATCGCCATTAATCAGATTAACAGCAGTATTCTTGGGCAAGATAGTCTCAGCCAAATTAAAATTCCTATAATGATTATGGCTGGTAGTGTTGATACCGTCGCTCCAGCACTTCCAGAACAAATTCAACCCTTCACCTGGTTAACCACCCCAAATAAATATTTAGTCTTAATGAATGGTGCTACGCACTTCTCAACAATTGGAGAATCACAAAGTTCTGGTGTACCCGTTCCCGAACAGGTGATTGGTCCAAGTCCTGCGTTAGCACAGCGATACGTCAGAGTTTTGAGTCTTCCCTTCTTCCAAACTTACCTTGCCAATGAGCCGAGTTACCGTCGCTACTTGAGTGCAAATTACGTCAACACTATTAGTCAGCAACCATTACCACTGAGTTTGGTGGAGTTTTTGAGCTTGAAAAGTTCTTCTTTGAGTGGAACCCAACAGCTCACTGCAGTTGATAGACTCAAATCTGTGCCTGCAACTAAGCAATTTCCTGTGCCATATCCAGCACCATTGCTGCTTGCACCAGATTAAGAAACAATAAAAAAAATAACAAATTACTCTGGCTTTTTCAAAGCTTGGCGCGCCAATTTTACATAGGTTTTCACCGTTTCATAAGGCATCTCCAAGTCTTGTGCTACCACCTGCAATGACTCTCCCATTTCCCGCCGCGCCAGGATTGTTGCCCATTTGGTTGCGATTTCTTCTGCGCGATCGCCGCCAGTGCGCTTACGCTGTGTCTTAAAGATTGCTGTCAATTCCTCAATACGTTTTGCCAGCAAGCTTTGCACATCAGGTACTTCTGGTGCTGCTTGGGATGACCAACCCAACCGTGTTTGACCCAATCCAAACGTCGTTTTATGACCAGTACCGCAGTAAGGTGCAAACTTCCCCAAAGCATAAAATAACTTGCAAAAGTCTGGTTGCACGGAAGCTTCTTTAGTCAAACCAAATTCTATCGTTCCTGTAAATCCTGTTACCGCACCTTTCTTACCTGCTAGGACTTTCATAGATGTCAGTTGATGACGGGTAATCAACACGTTATCATCCACCCAAACTAGGAACGCCTCTTGGTCAACAGACATCCGAGAAAAGTCATTCCAGCGACGCAGGTAACTGTGAAAGACATTCGTTGGCATTGGCAAGGGGAAGTGATGACCCTTGCGGCGGAAACTGGTTGGACTGAGAAATTTTAGGGTAACAGTCTCTCCATATTCAGAGTTTAGCAGTTGAGCATAAGTTGTGGAAGGGTGGGCAATATTGCAAGAGCGAATCTGCAAAGATGCATTCCGCAAGTTAAGTTCTTTCGGTAGATTTTGCACCCACAGCCCCATCCATTGTGAGACTCGACTTGATAATGCTGTGACATACCAGTAGTAAGAGTTGTTAGCGGTCAGTTGCACTAGCCGACCACTACTGACTAATTCTCCATCCAATGCAGAAATCGTAAAGGGCTTTTCTGATTCGCCATCATGGAGATATGCAGAGAGTTCTGGGTCATAGGAACGCACTTGATCGAGAAACCAAGCGTGCAGTCCAATGGTGTACTGAGGATAAATAGAAACATCTACTTTTGTCACGAACTCAAATTCCAACCCGACGAGTTCCGTTTCTGGTGACCAGTTTAAGTGAGATTTGTCGCTATCTGCTTTGTTTTGTAATTTGCGATCCATTGTAGGGTTTTAGGTGAGAATTCAGGAGTCAGTAAACAATAGTTTACTAATTTCCTCGACGGTATCGTTCAAAACTTCTGATTGCCATAACTAAACTTATCTTCATACGTGTAAGGCTTCCACCAAACTGCCTATTTCATCGTTAGCCTCTTTCTGGAATTCTGCATCCATATCACCAGTACTGACAGCTTCTGCAACTTGGACGACACGCTTAATGGGTCGTACAACATATCGCTTGAGCCAGAAGTTAGCCATGTATATGGCGATCGCAAAATCAGAGTCACGATTCCCATCACCAAGGCAAACGATTGATGAGCTTTCTGCAAAACTTGACTAGCAGGAATAGAAACTATCTGAACGCCATTAATAAGATTCAATTTCCACCCAAATCCATGTTCTGTTCCATAAATCTGAATCATGTTCTTGGGAGCAGCCTCTGGTGTGCTGTGACATCTCAAGC
>JAAUSC010000110.1 GCA_012031965.1 Scytonema sp. RU_4_4 | reverse complement strand
GATGGGGAGATGGGGAGATGGGGAGATGGGGAGATGGGAGAATAATAATTATTGACTCCTGACTCCTGACTCCTGACTCCTGACTCCTGACTCCTGACTCCTGACTTCTGACTCCTGACTCCTGACTCCTTACAGCTATTTGTGAATTTGAGCCAGAGTTGCAGATGTGACTCCCATTTCTTGTCCGTGGGGAGCAAGAAACTCTGATGTGGATAAGTCTGCTGGACGAATTGCAACGGCTTGTTTCAGGTCTTGCTTTTGGGCAATACTGTTTTCAGAGAGCCAGCTTTCAAACTCTTCTGGTGTATGAACAATAACCTGTGACCTCATTGAGCCGTGGTAGCCGCCGCAAAGTTCAGTACAAACGACTGGATATGTGCCTGGTTTGGTGGCGACAAATCGCAGTTCGGTGGGTATCCCAGGAATGGCGTCTTGCTTCAGGCGGAATTGTGGTACCCAAAACGAGTGAATCACATCCGTTGCAGAAATGTTGAGTTGCACGTCAGCGCCAACTGGAACGTGTAATTCTCCAGCATTCACTCCACTTTCGGGGTAGTCGAAGAGCCAAGCAAACTGCATTCCTGTGACGTTGACAACCAAATCGGCACTTTTACCTTGTTCTGTGGGAGTTGCGCCAATGCCAATTTTAGAGGTTCCTGCTGGAGCTGCTATTTCTGACTCATGCGATGAGGCGTCACTCAAGGTAGCAGCAATGGCGCTTCCTGGTATTTGAGCAACATGAGCTGGGGAATGGCTATGAGCCATGTTATGAGCACCCCCTGCTTCCAACCCTCCCATGCGGTTAAAAACATCAACGCTGTAAATTCCTAAGCAGAGGACGATTATAGATGGGATAGCCGTCCAAAAAACTTCTAGAGGAAAGTTACCTTCAACATGCACGCCATCTGTATCATCTCCCTGACGGCGACGATACTTAACCAAAAAAATCAAGATAGTTCCTTCAACCACCAAAAACAGGGCAGTGGCAATGGAGACCATGATGTTAAAAAACCCGTCTACCAAAGGCGCTTGTTGCGATGCTTGTATCGGTAGTAGACCGTGATTTTGTCCAACCCAAATGCTGACAATTGTAACTAATATCCCAGCCACTAGGGTCCACAGTGAAACAGGAATTTGTTGCATAAATACCTGCTAGGTAAAACATCGTTCAATCAGTCATCAGTTATCAGTGAACAGTTATCAAGTTATTCTTCATTAGTAACTGATAACTGGTAACTGTTGATGTCTCTTGCTGACATGGCTAATTGCTAGTAGTATCCTTAGTCATGTATTTCTTGTCATTTATCCTTTATTGACTTTTCATGACTAGTAATTAATGACTAATGAAACAATTAGCTATTGTCTTAACCAAATTTATTTTCTATGTTTTTTCTGGAAAAATGGGGAAATTTTAAAAATGTTTTAATTCTTCTCTCCTCCCCAAAAAAAACTTAAAACTATCTCTCAACTCCTAGTACAGGAGCTTTGCACTTCAAAATAACTGAGTTGCAGAGGAGGTTGCTGTTAGTTCTAGTGAATTATTAGGCTATCTCAGCAGCAAGTTTTTATTTGTTCATAGCTGACAATTTAAGATTTACGGATTTGTTTACTGTGAACTTTTTACTATTACGTTCCTGTAACTTTTAATATTCCCCTCAAGTTACCTTGCTACTAAAGTGAGAAGTTGTTCTCTACAGACACAATCTTCACACTTTTATCAAACAGCGCCTTCAAAGAACCTACCTCTGAACAACCCAAAAGCTCTAGTTATTTAATGCAGAGTGAGTATAGCAGTTCTTGGAACAAATTCTCGCACAAGCTTCACAACCCACACAGTTTTCCTGATGAGCAATAGTCATCACTTTCTTTTCAATTTCATCATCATCCTCATCCTCGACAAATTCTCCCTCTTCGTTCATTGCCTTTAACAACAGGACATTATGCCCACAGATTTTAAAGCATCTGCCACAGCCGATGCATTTATCTTGGTCAATTTCCTGAACGAATTTCGGTGTCCAAGTTTTACCACCAAATGTTAATCCTGTTAGCGTTGCCATGATTTTACTCTCTGCTCTCGTTACACATCTGTTTGACTTTTACGCTCATACTAACATAATCTGAATTCTCTGTTTTTGAAGTTATACTATAATTTTTCATTTCATTAAAATTTGATGACTTACAAAAAATATTTTCTTAAAAATAACCTTTCAAATATCAAATGCAATTCTTTGCCAACAGTTTTTAATAGTAACTAGATAACAAAAGACTTTTTTCTAAGACTAGGTTTTTCTATAGGCTCTTGAAAATATTGCTTTTTTCAAGATATAGGCTTTTTCCTGTCGTATCTCAAGATGAAGAGAGAACTATTGTTTTTCTCCAATAGACAGAGAGAAATGACTATTATCTTTGGAAGTAGCAGTGAAATCGTTCTAATTAATGAGAGTTTTTTTCAAAAAAAAGTCCTCTCATATAGCGATGAATTAATAGTATTTAAAAATACAGGATTTTAGATTGTCTAATGGTGCTTTTTTGTCTCAACCTACTATTTTGCAAGTGAGTTCATAATGAGTTATGAAGTATTAAATATAAATGCCGTGTTTTCTTATACTTCGCTTTTAACTTGTCGTTCCTTATTGATTTAAGTTTAGGGACTTGAATGAATAAATAAAAATGTAAAATAGATAACATAACAAATGTCTTAACCAATTATTAATAATATTAATAATTGCTTTAATTGAGATAAATTAAATGACTAACTGTTCCTCAATAACACTAGAATAAATACTTGGCTAGCCATCAAAAATGTTATGGAATGACTTATGAGAGATAATATCCACAAAACCATGTTTAGCTCATTAGGAACAAATTGATATAAATATTTATGAAATCTTAGAGAGTAAGAAATCTTAAAAATTAGGCTCGGGTTCCAAGCCTTAAATCAGTGAACAGTGAGCAGTGAACAGTTATCAAGCGATTACTGGTAACTGATAACTGATAACTGTTAAATAGCTTCCAATTGGATGCGCGGTCCGAATAAGGATGTGGTTAAGTAGTACGGCAAGTAAAATTTATTATTGCCAGAAAAATAATGTGGTAGTGAGTCGTGAATTAAGAGGACACATCCAGGGGAGACTTGAGCCAGACATCTCAACGATAAAAGTAGGAAAAAGCCTTATGCCTTATACAATTCCTAACAACAGTTGCGTTGGATGTGACAACTGCCGTCCCCAATGTCCTACTGGTGCGATTAAATTAGAGAATAATGAATACTGGATCGACCCTTGTCTTTGTAACAACTGCGAAGGTTATTACCCCGAACCTCAATGTGTAGCTGCTTGTCCGACTCATTCCCCCATTCCCATGCAGGCGAAAAGGGGGAGATGTAAAGTTGATCTTAGAGATGCGACTAGCCCAGATTTATTTGCTAACACCAGAAGCAATCCATTTGCATCGGCAATTGTTATCTGGGAGGCTTGCAATGTACTCTCACAGAGAGCCTCACTACCTTGGGAAATTGATGAATACGGGAAGGTGTGTTATCGCCGACAAGTTAACCAGGGGCGAGGGGCGATCGCATTTCATATGACCAAACCACGCAATGGAAGCGAACTAGCAACAGACTTAGGAATCATTGAGACGCTTGATATCAGGGCGGCTTGTATACATTTGATTTTTGCAGCTCATGCGACAGCTTTAGATCAGCCTTGGCAGCAAGAGTTTACCATCGACGACCGCCAAATTGAAAGATATTTGGGGCTAGAGAAACGCAAAGACCTGAGCAAAACTGCTAAGTTGGCTTTAATGAAAAACTTGGTGCAGCAAACTTGCTCACTAATCACCTCTATTAACTGGCCCCAACAAGGTCTAATTAAGGGATTTTCAGTGCAAGGAAGCCGTTTGTGGCACATAGTAGAAATTCAGCATCACTTTCAAGAAGATGACCTCGGGTGCAAATATTTGGTTGGACTCACTTTTAAAGTAAAAGCAGGTCTATGGGCGCAGTATTTCCTAAACAAACAAGGATGCAAAGAACGAAGCACATTTTATCAATATGGTAGTTTGCCAAAATCTCTGTTAACAACAGTCATGAGTATTTGGCAGCAACACGAAGGAGCAGCGCGACTGATGCTGTGGTTGCTATTTAAGACTAAAATAGGTAAAGAACAGCGTATTACAGTTCCCACCTTGTTGCGTGTTGCTTACGGTGAAATGAAAGTCAACCTTGCTTGCAGAAAACGGGAAGAACGCAAGCGACTACTACGAACTTTTGAAAACGATTTGGAAGTCCTCAATCATTACGGCATGAAACCAAACTTCGACCCAGTGACATACCCACTAACGATTCAACCTTTATGGGCGAAGTTGGTCAATATTCCTGAAGATCCAGACGAGGCGTTAGAGTTTTGGATTAAAGACGCTAGCGGAAAGACACGCCTAACGGATACAGGTCCTCGTGGTAAGTGGAATATGCTCATGAATGCCCGAATTCTGTCGTTTACACTCCCTCCAGAATGGGAGCATCAAACCACTGAATCTGAAAAAAAGCAGCGCACGCCAAAAAACCGAATAAAATCAAAAACCACAGCAGGTTATCTGCTAGGTGAACAGATTTTGCAGGCGAGGAAAAACCTGAATCTTTCGCAAAGAGAATTGGCAAAGCTAGCTGGTAAAAGTCAAAGCTGGATTCGAGATTTGGAAAATGGTCGCCTCAAAGCCAAGTTAGAAGACCAAGCAGTGCTGCGGAAAGTGCTGGGAATTGCTAGGTAGCGATTTTTGATTTGAAAGTTGAGGGTGAGGAAGAAACCCGATGCAGTGAACTTCATCACGGCTCAATTACCTCACCTAACGCGATAGTACAGATCACGCGCTGGAAGGCGATGCTGGAAGGCGATCGCCTAACTTAAGAATGCGATATCGCTCTTGGCTAACCTATTCTCCTATCCCTTCACGCTCGATTAAGTCTTGTATCTGTGGTACTAGCAATGGAAGGCTACTTTGGATAGTATTCCAAATTATTTCTAAGTCTACTTGGAAGTATTCGTGTGTCATAACATTCCGCATATTTCCCATTAAACGCCAAGGTATCTCCGGGTAGCGAGACTGAATTGTAACAGGGACGTTTCTAGTAGCCTCACCTATAATCACAAAGTCGTAAAGCACAGCTTTGGTAATTGTCTGATTCATTTGGAAGTCCTCAAACGTCATACCAGCTGTGCGCTTTATAATTGCTGTGGCAGATGTCATAATATCTTGAATACGAAGTTGCCAGTCTCTAGATGGCACGGATCGCCTCCTTAAGAACAGGTGAGCGCAGATGTTCTCTCAGAGCTATCGGTCTTCCCATATCCACGGAATGTCCCAAGATATCCTCTAAATAAAGCTGCACTTGGTTAAATTCAAACAGTCCCACTGGGCGATCAAACTCTACCAGAAAGTCTACATCACTATCTGGACCAGCTTCATCCCGTGCCACTGAACCAAACAAATCTAAAGACTTCACCCCCATTGCCTGCAATTGCTGCCGATGAGCTGCGACAATTGCTAAAACCTCATCGCGCTTCATGATTTCTCCCCAATTATCTAAATCAGCATCTTCTGCTTGTACGATAGCACTGGCTGTATTCTAGGGCAGTTCACTAAGTGAAAAACAACTGTTCCATATTTACTGGACATCTTTGGACATCGGTCAATATTTCTTGCTTCAACCTGGGGAGTCGGCTCCTTCCAGTCCACAAGCGCTAAGTTCGGGGCGAACCGACCCTACTGCATTTATCATCTGGCGCATTTGCAAGATTAATTGCCGCGTGCAAGTCTCTATCCTCAGTGTGTCCACAATTAGGACAATTAAACACACGGTCTTTAGTTTCAGCCCTTTGTGTTTGTGTTCGCATTTACGACACTGCTTTGAGGATGGATACCATCGGTCAACGATGTCTAACTTGGAACCAAATACTGGTGCTTTGTATTCCAACTGCCTACGAAATTCGTAAAAGCCTAGATCACTGATAGCCGATGATAATTTGCGGTTAGCAACCATGCCCGACACGTTAAGATCTTCAATCTTGATGTGGGCATATTTTTTGCAAATAGCAGTTGTTGTCTTGTTCAAAAAATCTTGCCGCTTGTCCGCAACCCGCTTATGGAACCGTGCCAACTTTTTGTAATACTTCTTGGCGCTATTTGAAGCTTTCTCACCAGTTCGTCTGTTACCACGTTGTTTGTTGCGGTTACGATACTGAAATTGCCCTAGCTTGGTTTTCGCTGTCTTATAAGGTTTTGGAGCTTCAATCTCGGTTTCATCGCTGATTGTGGCAAATATCTTTACACCCAAGTCAATTCCTACGGGTTCGGCAACCCCATGCATAATAGGTGGTATTCGTTCTGCGTCAATAGCAAAACAAACATACCATGCGTCAGCTTCACGTGATATCGTAAATGTCTGAGTGATATAACTTTCATCTAACGCCTCTTGAAGTCGGAATATGCCAAGAGTGGGGATTTTGACGAATCTACCCGACTTGACCAACACGCTCCCGTTGCTGTCGTAAACAGTAAAAGACTGCTTGTTCTTGCGAGTCTTACGAGTTGGTGCTTTAGCAATCCCTTTGCGCCATCTACTAAATGCTAGCTGCAAGCTAGAGAGTGCTGATTGATAGACCTTAGATGACATGGTATTCATCCAGTCAAACTCAGCACGCTTTTTGGTGACATTGGTCAAACACTTTTTGATAGCTTGTATGCGCTTGCTGTCTGTTGCTTTTAAGCCAGCCTCTACCGATTGCCAAAACAGGTCAAGCCCATAGTTGTACACCAACCGAGAGAAGCCTGCATGTTTTGCCATTAAGCCTTGCTCTTGTTTATTCAGTTTTAGGCGTCGCTTAATTGCAAACATTGGTTGTCTGGCTTCGGTTATCGCATTTGTCCACGCACTTTGTCTGGAAGAAAGCCATGCCGAGGGACTAAGCGACAAAAAATTGGCAGCCTACCCTGCGGGAAGCCGCAGAAGCGTCTATGTTTGATTGATCGGTGGGACAAGACGGGTACTCGTAGTAATAAGGCTGCCAATTTTTCTAGCAGGATGCGACACCTTGTTTTGTTGATCTGTGTTGTCTCCTTAATTCCAGTACTCCCAATTTCCACTGCAAGTGCTGCTAGCAAAAAACCTAAAAAGTAAAAGGAGTGATCGCCGCAATATCTGGATCTGAGTTACCTACCTGACTGGTGCTCAGTATCCACATAGATGCTCCCTGTTTAAAAAATATTTGAGCAACAGTGTCGTTCGCCTTTCGAGGCAGAATGCTTCGCCAACTGACTAAAGCTCTAAAGATTTGTCGCAGAGGACTGTCTAGCAGAGAAGTGCCTATAGTTGTCGTAGAACTCTCCCAGTCAACCCGTGTAACCCCAAAGGGTAATAGCTCATCTCTAAGAGCTTTGTCTAACTTCACCAATTGCTTAAAGCTAGTCGCATATTCAGGATGGCGAAGTAACCAGTTTTTAAACTCTGGATTGGTTTTGATAGCATATGGAATATCTTTAGCATTAAATTGAATGGCAGCCTGAATGATTCTAATCGCTGCATATAATGCCTGGTTAGAATCCTGAGCACAGTTGTTTGCAGGACCGACATAGGTTGCACCCATCCCATCTCCAATGCGGTAACGCGCTGTCATGATTTCCAGCTGACGGATGAAAGCTCCTAATGCTGAGCGCTTGACTTCATCGGTATCGTAGTCATCTGTCAGAGCATCAAGTTTGATGAGGATATCGCAAGCGGGACGAATCCCCAACCAACCAAACTGGCGATCGCCCATATAACGAGTCCAAGAAAGCGTACCTGCAACTAGTCCATCAACGTTGTGGCAATACACTTGATGATACTCAAGGTCAAAGCGCAACTCACCTGTCAGCGGTTCGCGCACCACTCGCGCCACTCCATAGGCAAAATGACCAAAGTAGACAGGGATTTTCGCTGCGGATTCTCGTTTTTTGCCGCCGATACCGCCATAGACGTGTAAAAGCAAGGCACACTCACCTTCACGCCATTTGGACACTGCTCGCTGACTATCCGTACCTTTTGTATTCAAAAGAACAGATTGTATTTGTCCTTTTTTGGTGGTAATCTTTTTCCAGCAGTGTTTCCTGAGATATTCAAGTGCTGGTTTTCTGCCAACAATCACCTGTTGAGGATTGACTTGCAACAAAGCACGAGGAGCTAGCGCCTGCACAACGAACATCCCAGCAGCATTTTTTGCCCCGTAAATATACCATCCTTTGTCGTTCAGGGGAGACTTTTCGATATCGCGGCTGCTTGAGGAGTAAAAGTTCTGTCCAGAAGGAATGACCTCAGGCAAAAGCACGACTTCTTCAACAGAATCAAACTCACGGAAATGCCGATTAAAATGTACAACCCGGAACTGTTCGCTCCCTGGTTGGATGGGGTGCAAAAACTTAACTAATCCATAAAAGCGTCCAGAAATTTGAACAGGTTCACTTGTAACGTAAAGGGTCACAATTTCCCCATTTTGTTCAACTGCAACTGGCTTGCGTAACATCACAATCATATCATCATTGGGTCTTGAACCAGCTAGCGACTCTAATGGAGTCACTTGTCGCCAATGATTTATCCGAATAGGAACAATTCTCCCTTGTGTGTAGTTGTATAGCGCTTCCGCATTGAAGTGAAGATCCTTTTTGGTTGACTGAACCGATATTTTTGATTTGGGGTCGTCAATCCATTGTAAATACACAACTCGTCCCACCAAATGTTGGTGTTTCGCATCTGCGTGATGCACTTCAAACAGAACACCTAATTGACGTTGCTCCTTAGGCGGTAAGATGAGTCGTCCCATCCAAGAAGCGATTGGTCGATAAAGGTCTATATTAACCGATTGGTTTAGAGGGTAGTAATCTGGTCGATTAAACGCTGCTTCCTGATACCGTTCATAATTGCTAATCTTCGTTTTCACGAGTTCTTGATTGTAGGGATACTCCTCCAGTACAATTTTTGAGACGATTTCAATCGTTTGGCGCAGATAGCTGCGACCATCGCTTAAAAACTTGTTTGCATCTAAAGGACCTCCAGCACCCATATGACCCACTGGACCGAGTGAAACAAAACTGATTTTGCCCATGAATTTGGCACGGTTCCAGTAGGATAAAAAGAAGAGCTTCCAGCGCCTTGGAAACAAAATGGGACCTAAGCGCTCAACTGCGTCTTTGTCACCAACAAGATGGTACATATGCTCTATCAACAACGCATTATTATTACCGCTGATGACACCAGCCAAGGAAATGACTTCTATGGGTGCGCTCAATAATGCTTGCTTGAGAGAAGGTACCGCTCCCATTGCAATCTGTGCGCCACCGCTAAAACCAATCAGTGTAATTGGTACTCCGCTACCGGGTTTGTAACCGTGGCTAATCAGGCTGTTGTACATGACCTGCGCCGTTCCTTGATTATAGATTGGTCCGAAGCGTTGGTCAGCGGAAACCGCAACAACGAGCAGATTACGAATATTTATTGTTAAGGCAAACAAGCCATTGAATAGACTAACACTACTGGATTGACTGCGTCGTTCGGCGAAGCGCCAAAAGGAAGACAGTATCCCACTTTCCGTCAGTGGTCGATTGAAGACCGAATAGGGTATGAGTCCTCTAATGATGACAATATTATCTGGCAAATCTGCCGCTAACTCGCGCAAAAATTGATCACCATCAGGGAAGTATTTGGAAGAAGCCTGACCGATACCATCAAGGTAAATGACATAACGGACAACATTTGTTTGCGGTGGAATCGGTTCTTCTAATATTCCTAAGCTGCGTGAGGTATTAATTGTATCACCATACCACCCTGCCCACCATCCCAAAGCTTCAAGGGGAACTAGGAGTCCGGCGAAGAGGACAGCAATCAAACTGATCTGCAACAAATCGACTGTCAGTTTCAACGCACTCCCCAAAGCGTTGTACCAAACAAACCACACATGGCGCAGTTGTGGGAAGAGTACAGTACAAAGTAGGGCAATGAAAATAATTCCTAAAAATTTGCTGACTCGCTTCACATTCATACTCTGCTGTTGTCTCCTCTATCACCAGTGTTAGTTTGGTTATTCCTGCGTAAAATCTGCGGTCCTGCTTGCAGAAGTTGTTCTAGTCCTTGTATATCTGTGACTAAGCGTGTCCCTGCGACTGTATTAGACAGCCACTTGCCAAGACCTGCAACTGGTCGTCCAATGGTGCGCTGTACAATCTGAAAGACAACCCATCCCAACACACCACACCAAAGCGCTTGCCAAATACCAACATCAAGGGCGACGCGCAAGCCCATGACAAATGCTAACAGTGTCCAAATAGAAAGCAAGACTTGAATTGGCACACCCAAATAAGGTAATGCTACCAAAAAACTAAACATCAGCGGTACGTAAGCAAATCCCAGCGTAGACCAAATGATGTCATACGGAATATTAGCATTGAATAGTATGAGGCTCACCAACCATGTACTTAAACCCCAAAACAAAACGGTGAATACAAACAACACAGACGCAATCAACAGACTCAGAAGAAAGCGCAGTGGTTTGACTCGGTTGACAAATAGCACCATCCCCTGACCCACAGCCTGAGAAAACCCGGCAATGAGTACAATGTATAAAGCTGCGTTTGAAGCTTGGGGTAGCGATTGAATCAGCCTAAAGGCTTCCGGGTTGAGGGCGATCGCTCCGAATACAAGCTCCCAAAATCTGTCAAGGGCGGTCTGTGTCATGGCAAATGGGATGCAAAAACTTATAATTGTTCTAGTGGTTCTAGTGTAAAGGTACACTAGCCTATAGTGTGCAATTATGACAAGTAGCCTACACTCCCATAGACACTGTGTTTATATAAATAAATATTCATATAATATTCGTCACTAAATACGACTCTGGAACACGAATTCAACGTAGGGTGGGCACTGCTGCTCACTTTCTGAGATGATTGGTAGGCAGTACGCAGTGCCCATCCTACAATTTGAGGTTTTCAGTCATTCGCGCTCCAAAAGCAGCGATCGCCCTATGTTAATTTTACTAGTGGAAGATGACCCAGCCCAATTAGAGCCACTGCGAGCCGTGCTCACGAAAGTAGAATATATCGTTGATGCTATTTTACCGTGTAGACACAGCGCGATCGCGTCAAACGGGTGGCTTTGATTTAGGACTAGCAATTGCTCAACAAATCGTGCAAGCGCATAGGGGACAGATGACTGCAAAGAGTCTGTTTGGGCAAAGTTCAACCTTTCAAATTGAACTACCACTCAAGTAGAGAATTAGGGAATTAGAAATTCAGTATTTGCTCTGTTCTTTGTATTTGCTCTTGAGTAAAAGCAGCTTGCTTGAGATGACTTAAAAAAGTTCTATCGCGGTACCTGGAATCTAAGTTCATAGCTTTGGTATAAACTTTTTTGGCAACATCTTTGTCACCATTATCCCAATAGGCGATCGCACTAGCAACTAAAGGGTGAGGATTATTTGGTTCAAGAACAGCAGCACGGTTAGCAGTTGTAATAGCTAAGTTATAAATTTGTAATCTATGTAATGCTAAACTTAAGTTATAATACGCTATTTCATTATCTGGCTTAAGAATTGCTGCCCAAGTATGAACGAGTACCGCTGCTGTTAAGTTGCCATCAACAAGATAAACAATTCCCAAAGCATTGTGCGCTGGAACAAACGTAGGCTTTTGAGATATTACTTGCCATAAAAATTGTGCTGCTTCTTGCTCTTTTCCTGTTAAATGCAGTGTCCAACCTAAATTAACTCGTCCCATAAGATTTTCGGGTTCGAGTTCTACAGATTTTTGCATTGCGGTAATTGCCTCAGGATACCGTCCTTGTTGACGATACAAAAGCCCTAATTGTCGATAGTCACCCGCTGAATTGGCTGCACTAGCTAAAGGTGTACCAAGAGCAAAAGTCAAGAATAAAGATGTACAAATTCCATGAGTTATCTTTGCTTTTGCTATTTTCAACACCTTCATTTTGAGGTTCCTTTATGGAGTTTATCTTAATCCAACATTTGTGGGTCAATTCCCATAGCACGGAGTTGTTCGGGGGAAAGCGCTCTCAACTTCTCTACTATTCTCTCGCGCTTGTGTCGTTCAACTTCAGCGCGTTCTTCACCTGTTAGTAGCAAATTTCCCTGTGCATCCCACCATCGTAACCAAGGTAGCTCTGCATTTTGATACCGCCCTTGCCAGATTCCTAATTCTACTGCCATTGGCGCAATGAGGTAATGTCCTCGTTCACTGGGTGTCATGAGTTGATAAGTATTATCTATGAGGCGGTATACTTCGACCTGTGTCTTTTCTACTTCATAAATCGCATAATAAGGAACGCGAATTGCCTGCTCATAAACCCAAAATTTACCGACTTTCCCATCTTCTCTGTGAGATGGCGGCGTTTTATCTCGCTCTTCACTTCCATCTTCCGATACAAATTCAATCACAATCAACGGTGCGACATACTCCTTCCACAAAACGTAGGAACGCCGCATTTTTCCATTCAGAGTTGGCGGGACATTCGGAACATAAAACCAATCTGGTGCTTCTGCTCCTTTTTGTGGCGGATCTGTTAATCGCCAGTAGATACCAGAATCCTGTCCGATACAATATTGACCATCAGGATGCAGTTGCTCTAGGATGGGTTTAATAGAATCTGTAAGTAAGATACTCTGAGGGTGTTCTTGCAAATTTTTCACAAACGTCCCATCAGAATCTGGCAACTGTGTATGGTCAGGTAAACTTAATACAGAGTCAGTAGCTGTAGTGACAGAAGTCATAGGCTTCACCTGTCATTTATCTGACTTTTATTGTAATCCTCTGGTCAATTATGGGCGGAAGTGCCCACCCTACAGACTCAACTTTCACGACACAGAAGGATCATCAGTTGTTTTCATCTGTTGCAAAAGCTGTTCCACTCGATTAGCTCTATCAGGTCTATTTTGTGCTTTAAAGATATTTAAAGCCTTTTCTAAAGATGCTAATGCCTCATCTCGCTTGCCTTTTTGCCATAGTGCTTGTCCTAGACTTGCTAGTGCATCAGCATATTCAGGATTAATTGTTAGTGCTTTTTGATACTCTGCAATAGCTTCGTCCCAGCGACCTTGCTTAGCAAGAGCAATACCCATCGCATTATGAGCAAGAGCATAGCCTGAATTGAGACGAATGGCTTCTTTGTATTCACCAATTGCTTCCTCGGCTTTGCCTTGTTGATAAAGGACATTACCTAGTTGATAGTGTCCAAAAGCATTTTTGGGGAATTTCTTGATCAACTTGCGTAAATTTTCCTCTGCAGCTGCAAAGTTCCCCTGACTATACAAAACATTTGCTTGTTGAATGAGGCGCGATCGCTCTTGTTCCTCCTTGTCTAGCAGTTGTACCAGTTTCAAATCGCCCTGTAATCCTCTTTTGTTCTGGGGGAACGCTGGTAGGCTATGTTGAGTAATAACAGAATCAGTGTTATTTTTCGGCGGATATGTAGTATCTGCTAGTACCAATGGTAATGTATCAAGAACAATTAAGAATCCCAGCGTGAGGAAACTAAGAGGTTTAACAAAAACCGATTTCAGTAAGGTTTTCAGGTTCATCGTGAACATTACCTGAATGATTTATCGTCAAGGTTTTAGGGAAGCACATCCAGCATAAAGTGGAATCAGCATATGCTGTTCAAAACATTTTACCTAAAATCTCCAATTTCAAAAACGAGCTTATGAATAGAACGCTTGATAAGAGCGATCGCCCCTTGGGGTGGGTGCTCTGCACCAATAATGCCCTTTACGCTACGCATTGGCGCAGCCTGTCTGCAGGACTTACGCGCCTTGTGCGGTTTCCGAAGGAGCATCGTATTTCAAAAATCATCTTATATAGCAATCCTAAATCATTTGTAAAATTCTCTCTTTTCCTCTCTCTGTGTTCTCTGCGCCTCTGCGGTTTATTTATTAAAGTCTATTTTACAAATCAGATAGGACTGCTATAGATATATTCAGATTAGTAACATTAAGAGAAATTTTCAAAAAAAGTCTCTTGGCAGAAGTGCCTACAGTATAACTTCGACAACTTTATGTCGAAGAGAGGAATGTCAGTCTTTATGGCATTACTGTCCTTATTTTTTGGTGCTAAGGAGGAGATGGATAATTTCCTCCGAAATAATCAATCGAATTTTGAATAAGTACATTTTTTGTGCAAGCGCTTTTGTAGTATTTGGCGTAAGTGCTTAATCTTGGCAGGGCTGGCTTAAATTGATAATATTAATCACATTATCTCAATTATTTGACATTTATTCTCAAAATATGAATATACTAATTATCCTGGGTGAAGTCGTCTTTTTAATAGTCATTTTCTCCCTGTTTAACTGGTTGGTTGAAATAATGATCAAGCAGTTTATTAAGGTTTCTTGGCTTCAAGGAAGAATTGTAAATATCACCTTCCTACGCCGAAATATCAGCAGACTTTTGATTTTCACTTGTGTGGTGCTGTGTCTGGCGCTGATTGGTGTGAATGGGGTGGTGATTTATCGAGGCGGAAACGTCAAGGAATTCCAACTTAACTTCGTTCGCAGTATTCCGACTCAATTATGGATCAATCTTTTCACGGCGAGCTTGAAAAGTATTAGCCTGCTAATACTGGTTAAGTTCAGCGTATCACCCTTACACCGAGGTATTGACTGGGTCTGCGATTATGCCAAAAAGGTTGATCAAATCAAAGCTAATGATGATAGTGTAGAAGCTTTTTTTAGGGTTTTAAAAAGAGTTATCACTCATACCATTTGGATATCATCTGCTATTCTATGCGCTAAATTTTTCTACTTCCCAGAAATCGTTCCCAAATATCTTTATATTGCCTTAAAAATCTATATCATCGTCACAGTTGGTTTACTCATTGTCAAAGCTGTTGCTACTATCGTTGACACCCTCGATGCCCTCAGTCTTAAATACTCCAGTTCTAATAATCTGCTGCGTTTATACGAGCGTTTACGCCACCTGATTCCACTCTTCAAAAGATGTTTGGAGTACATCCTCTATATCGGCATAGTAAACCTAGTTGTTCCAGAAATAGAATTTGTCGCTTGGATAAGTGCTTATACCCCTATAATTGTTCAGATTATTGGGGTTTTCTTTATCAGCAATGTTTTGATTGAAGTTGCTTACTTCATCCTTGATGAGTTCTACCTAAAAACTACAGATTCAAATGACTCACAGCAACAAAAACGGTTGACCCTCATTCCCTTAGTGCGGAGCTTCGTAAAGTATTTCATCTACTTCACTACCGGAGTGACTATACTCAAGCTCATTGGCATTGATCCTGCGCCTATCTTAGCAGGTGCAGGAATTGTGGGTATAGCAGTTGGTCTTGGAGCACAAAACCTCATTAATGATGTCGTTTGTGGATTTTTGATCCTGTTTGAAAACTATTACTTGGTCGGTGACTATATCGAAGCCGGGAAAATCGACGACAGATGTGTTGAGGGGATTGTGGAGGCGATTGAGTTGAGAGCGACTCACATCCGACATCCCGATGGTCAAATGCAGATTATTCGCAATGGGGATGTTGGTTCAATTGTCAACTACTCTAAGCAGTATATATATGCAAGAGTGGAAATTGGCGTTTCCTATGACTCCAATTTAGATCATGTGTACAGGCTCATTGAAAAGGTGGGACAACAGCTAAAGGCGGATGACCAGGATGTTCTGGAACCCACGCGAGTAGCTGGAATAGAAAACTTTGGGGAGCATAACCTGTTGCTTCTGACGCTGACGAAGGTCAAGCCTGGAAAACACCTTCATATCCAGCGTGTTCTCCGCAAGATATTAAAAGAAACCTTTAGCCAGGAAGATATTGAAATTTGCAGTTTTTCCAAAGATTGATAGTACTTTTTTCAAAGTGTGCAACACAACTTGTTTGTTAAAAATGCAATCATACGAATGGTACACTGTTGACTGTCAACTGTCAGCAGCCAACAAACCTAACTATTAATTATGCAATTTAAATGTGTTTTAGCTTAGTCCCATTGTCTATATTTTTTTCACATCGTAAGACACTTGTAACAATCCGGAATCATAAGTTTTCACATCTTTTAACTCAAGTACTGTTTCTAAGTTTGAATCATTCACAATTAATGGAATTCCATTCCCTAAAATAATTGGATGTATCGAGAGAATCAATTCATCGACAAAACCATGTTTCATGAAATAATGAATTGTCTGTGCTCCCCCAACTAACCACATATCATGACCGCTCGTTTGACGCAACCTGTTGATAAAACTCTGCCAATCACTCCTTACAAATTCCACATTGTCATCTTTTTCGACGGGCACAGTTTTTGAAAAAACAAAACTTTTCTTACCTTTGTATGGGTATTCCCCAAATGTCAGGACTTGCTCATAAGTCTTCAGCCCCATCAGGACTGTATCAATTTGGGTAAGGAATTCATTGTAACCGTAGTCTTGGTCAGTAAATAGCCAATCTACCTCTCCTGATGTTCTCGCAATGTATCCATCAAGACTAGAGGCAATAAACAACCGTATTTTTCGCATGGTTTTGTTGCTTTCCTCTCAAGGATTTTGCAGATTAATACTACTCTGAGCCATTAGGACTTTACGGAAGAATAGCAGAATCTTTCGTCTAGCTGCACTTTGGCAAGCAACATAAACTGCTCAATAACCAGATGGATGTTGGAAATCACCAACGACTTTGTTAATCTCCTGAGCGATCGCCAATAATTCCATCTCTCGCCATCGTTTACCAACAATTTGCATTCCAATCGGTAATCCGTCTCGTGTCTGTCCAATGGGTATCACAACAACTGGATGCCCCGTGAGACTGAATGGCATCGTGTAGGCACCAGAAGCCATGAAGTAAGGCACTTTTTTGCCATCCACTTCAACCGCTTCACCTTTCGGGCGATGCGTAAATGCGGTTCTCATTGCTACAGGACACAACCAGACGTCCCATTGCAAGAGCGCTTGCTCCATTTGGGCAATCAGGCGATCGCGCTCCTCTAACGCCTGAAAGTAACCCTTCATCGTTGGATTTAAGAATGTAGGTAGAACTCCAGTTATACTGTAGAGCGATCGCAGTTCCTTATCCCCTTGAGTCCACTCCTGAAACATGACAGAAATCGTCTTCCCAACTGCATCTAAATTAACAGGTTGAGAGTAAAGCATGGTATAGGCGACAACGACGTTGTAAAGTTGCAAAGCGGCTGCAAAATCAAACCCTGCTGGAACCCATTGCTCAATGTGAACTCCTATTTGTACCAGAGTATTTGCAACAGCCTGCATCGCTAAACGAATTTCTGAGGCAACTCCAAAAGCTGGAAATTCATCTGTCCAGGCAATTCGTAGTGTTTGTAAGCTTTGAGGAACAGGAATATCCAACCCAACAGGCGGGACATCAGGTTGACGTAAATCGGCTCCAGCGATGAGTTGCAGGCAGAGTCTTAAATCTTCAATCGAGCGGGCAAGCGGTCCAACGGTCAGCATTTGACGAATACATCTAGGCATCCCTGGAACTTCAGGAATGTGACCTGCGGTAGACACACGGCGATCCGTTGGTTTAAGGGTAAAAATACCACAAAAGTGAGCCGGTTGACGCAGCGAACCAGCAATATCATCGCCTAAATCCAAAGGTGAAAGCCCCGCCGCAATTGCAGCAGCATTGCCACTAGAACTACCGCCAGACGTGTAGTTCAAATTCCAGGGATTATTGACACGGGGAAATAAGTCGTTTATGCCTTGGTAGTCGCTGGCAAGTTCAGCCGGGTTCGTTTTACCCAGGATAATCGCCCCAGCGGCGCGGAGGCGAGCAACAGCGGTCGCATCTTGTTGAGGGATATAATCTTTGAGGGGTTTGTAACCTGCGGTAGTACGCAATCCTGCCGTTTCAAATATGTCTTTAATCGTGATGGGCACTCCATGCAGAATGCCCCAATTCTCACCGCGTGCTAAAGCTTCATCAGCAAGCTTTGCTCGTTGACGGGCGCGTTCTTCGTTTAGGGTACAGATGGCGTTGAGTTTGAAATTGTGCTTGACAATATGCGCTAAATAAGCATCTAGTACTTCAACAGAAGAAACTGTGCGATCGCGGATCATCTGAGCAAGCTGATGGGCAGGCGTAAAGACTAGATCGCTCATAGTGATTTGTGTAGGAAATGGCAGGAAAGAACCGAGATTGTAGCCATCCTACGCCTTTCCATCAGCATATTCAATCTCTAGCAACTTGCTGAATCATCCACAATTTGTTACAAAAGTACAGAGAACTTCTATAAACTTAAACTAGAATGCTAGGCGGACTTACTGGTTTAACAGATTCTAAAGGCACTGACTGGGGCGAGCAGATGCTCAACACTGTCGCGAGCCAAACGATTCGCCACTTGTTCACTCAAAGCGAGTCAGTGGAAGTCTCTGTCCGCTGCAATCCTTCAAGTAAACTCTTGCAGGGCAGCATTGATAGCTTCAAGATGAAAGGTCGTGGTTTAGTTATCCGCAGACAATTCGCTGCGGAGGAACTGTCTGTAGAAACAGACGCTGTTGCCATTGACTTTAGCTCCGTTTTAAGTGGTAAGCTGCGCCTAAAGCAACCGACTCAGGCTATTGCTCAAGTTGTCTTACTAGAAGCAGGTATAAACCAATCTTTTAAAGCAGAATTGGTCAGAAAGCGCCTGGAAAATCTTACTGTACCAGCATTGACAGCATTATCTGGTGGTCAACCAGTTTCTTTTCCTGAAGTCCAAGTAAAGTTACAACCTCAAAATCGATTGCGGATTATAGCAAAGGCAGATTTAAACAACGGTACACTTGTACCACTAAATATGACTGTCACCATAGGTATTGAACGGCGACGACGTGTTACTTTTAAAAACCCAGAAATTGATCTTGAGCAAGTAAGCGAAGCACAAAAGGAAATCTCACGAACCTTGAGTCTGGCGCTGGCGGAAATTTTAGATAATATGGTCGATTTAGACCGCTTTGACTTAGATGGGGTGAAAATGCGCCTTAATCGTTTAGAAACAGAGGGTGAACGGCTGATTTTTAGTGGTTATGCAGAGATTGAGCGTATTCCTAGAAATCCCTAGTTTCCAATTCATCTTCGAGAAGGTTGAGTTTCTTAACTCTTAAAATGCACATTTTCTAATCCTGATACAGCAAGGGTTTCAGAAAGTGAAGAAAAATGCGCTTCTTTCATTTGTTGCGAGAGCGTATAGGTCGCATCTCCAGTTCCAACTGCCAAAATTTCATTATTTTGAGACAAACTCATCCACATTAATTTGGTTGCTATACAATGTGCGATCGCTTCGCTAATAAACCTGCCAATCGTTCTGCCTCGGCTAGCTCATCTTCTCGGTGAGGTAAACCAATTATATTGCCATGATTCCGCGAATCCTGTTCCACATCCAAACCAATTTCTCGAACACGTCCAACCTCAAGGCTAGCAACCCCATAACACTTGCGAAACAACCTCGCACACTGTTCTGGAGAACACACACTGGCGATATTGACCGAAAGCCCCAGCTCCGACGCTCGCAGAAAATAAGCATCTGCTTTCACGCAACCTGTATCTTCATCAATCCACTGTTTACGCAGCAAAGCCCGATAAACAACTGCATCTGTTGGTAATGGCTCAAACTCGGTCATGCTTGGTTTAGCCACTCCAACCATTGCGCTAATACAGATGCTGTCACATCTGTTTCGACAGCGTAATTATCTCCCAATTCATGGTATAAATAAGCCTGTTGTTCGGAAGTAGCTGGGCAAACCAAGCGTACTTCACGTTCAGGCGACGGTTTGCTCCATGTTAATCGAATGCTGCCTTCCTCATCTGTCGAAGCCGATGCTTTGGGAAAGCGATCGCCCATTGCTTCATAGGCATCTACAACCAATCGCATCGCTAACTTAAAGGCAGATTGGCTCGGTTGTAAAATTCCATACTCATCTGCTTCATCCTCTTCCAAAAGAGCAACGAGCCGCTTCAATGTTACCGTAATATCGCTGCTAGAGGGTTTCGCTGACTGAGCAACGCTCATAAAACTCAAGTAAATTTAAGATGAGGCTACCATTAGGCTAACACAAACTATGTCTAAATAAGACGGTGGCAGATTCAACACGGCATCTGTGAAATCTGCCTCCCTCTGATTGGCTATTTACTGAATTTAGGCTTTTAGCACAGTTAAGAAATATTGCAATCCAAGAGTTTCTGAAGTAACTCTGCTTCCTCAGACATCGCTTTACAAATGCGGTTAATCATGTAAGATGCTGTATTTTTATTGACCTTAATTTTAGCAGCTAGTTCAAGAACAGTAATATTTTTTTGAGACTTGAGAACTAAATTAATAGCAGTAAACCATTTAGATAAATCCACCACCAGAAGTTAATCCGATTGAACGTTTTTGGGAAGAAATTAAAAAGCATTTGAGTTGGGAATGCTTCCAGACTTTGAACGAGTTACGAGAAGCCGTATGGAAACAATTGAGTAAATTCACAACATCTCAAGTGAAATCTATTGCAGGATGGGATTTTATTGTCAACGCTCTATTTGTATCAGGATTTTCGTGAAATGGTATAACATGGGAGAAAGTGGCAGCCGTTGGCTGCCACTTTCTCCCTGAGTTTTGTAGTAAATTTAGTAATTTGAATTCATCGCGTTCAAAGTTAGCGACCAATACCTACATATTGGAAACCAGCTCTAACCATCATCTCAGGATCAAGAAAATTACGACCGTCAATCATGACAGGGTGACTCATCAGCTGTGCCATTTTTGTATAGTCCAAGTTTTTGAACTGCTGCCATTCGGTTACAAGCACTAAAGCGTCACAACCATCAGCAAGTCTTTCAGCATCGGTTTCTACCAGCACACCAGAAAGACCATGACGCATACCTGTTTGAGAAACAATTGGATCGTATGCCTTAACTCTAGCTCCTAATCTGTTCAACTGTTCAATAATATTAAGCGCTGGAGCATCACGCATATCATCTGTATCGGGCTTGAAGGTTAAACCCAGTAACCCGACTGTTTTACCTTTAAGAATTTTCAAGGCTTGCTGGAGTTTTTCAATCGCAAGCAACCGTTGGCGTTCGTTGACACTAACAGCTGCTTTGAGTAACTGTGTCTCGTAACCGTAGTCATCTGCAGTGTGAATGAGTGCAGAAACATCTTTGGGAAAGCAGGAACCACCCCAACCAATGCCAGCATTTAAGAATTTGTTACCAATACGTGAGTCTAAACCGATACCTTTTGCCACTTGGGTCACGTCAGCACCAACGCGATCGCAAATGTTTGCAACTTCGTTAATAAAACTAATCTTGGTTGCTAAGAAGGCATTAGCAGCGTATTTAATCATCTCTGCTGAACTCAAGTCGGTAACAAGCACTGACACTGGGGGTAGAGATGGATCAGTTGCAAACTTGCGCTCAACAATGGGGGCATACAGTTCTTGCATCATGGCGATCGCCCTTGGACTGTTACCTCCTAAGACGATACGGTCAGGGTTAAAGGTATCATACACTGCCGAACCTTCCCGCAAAAACTCTGGATTACTGACGACATCAAACTCAGCTGTAATCTCAGGTAACTTATCATAGGTTGGCGCTCCACCTGAGGTGATGAGTGTTTTTTGGCGTTCGGCTATGCCATCTAAGACAATCATCCGCACCCAGTCTCCCGAACCAATGGGCACTGTAGATTTATTGACAATTACCTTATACCCACCGTCTAAATGGGCACCAATACCACGGGCAACTGCTTCAACATAGCGGGTATCGCTCTCTCCAGTTGGTAAAGGTGGTGTTCCCACTGCAATAAACAAAATTTCTCCGTGGGCGACTCCTGCAGCTAAGTCTGTTGAGAACTGAATATTACCTGTATTAATGGCAGACTGCATAATGTCTGACAGTCCAGGCTCAAATATGGGCGACTGTCCAGACTTCATGATCTTGACTTTTTCTTCGTTGTTATCTATGCAAACAACATCATGACCAATATGAGCTAAGCATGCACCTGTTACTAAACCCACATAACCAGTACCGATGACGCAAACACGCATTTTATGTAAATCCTCACTTTTTGGGGTTAATTTTTTTCAGAAGACATTTTTCGCTTTGAAAACCTGAGTCTAAGATTCAAGACTCAGCATTCTTGAGGCGATCGCGGAAATCTTCTATAGTCAGCTTTAACCCCTGTTGCAAAGGAACGGTAGGTTCCCAATTTAACCAAGTTTTTGCCCTTGTAATATCAGGACGACGGCGACGTGGATCATCAGAAGGTAATGGCTCAAACTTGATCTGTGCGTCGGGGTTCACCAAATCTTGCACTGTTTTCGCCAATTCTAAAATTGTATACTCATCAGGATTTCCCAAATTGACTGGACCAATGTATTCGTTATTCATGAGTCGTATCAGTCCGTCTACCAAATCTGATACGTAACAGAAACTACGAGTTTGCGAACCCTCTCCGTAAACGGTTAAAGGAATACCCTGCAATGCTTGAACGACAAAGTTGCTCACGACTCGACCATCGTTTTCTAGCATTCGAGGTCCGTAAGTGTTAAATATGCGGGCTAAGCGAACATCGACTTTATTTTGTCTGTAGTAATCAAATGTCAAAGTTTCAGCTACTCTTTTGCCTTCGTCATAACATGAACGAATTCCAATTGGATTAACGTTACCCCAGTATTCCTCACTTTGAGGATGAACTTCTGGATCACCGTAAACTTCACTGGTTGAAGCCAACAAAAACCGCGCTTTCACACGTTTGGCCAACCCTAACATATTAAGCGTCCCCATGACGTTCGTTTTGACTGTTTTCACAGGGTTGTACTGGTAATGTACTGGGGGAAGCTGGACAAGCCAGATGATAAATTT
>JAAUSC010000109.1 GCA_012031965.1 Scytonema sp. RU_4_4 | reverse complement strand
AATCACAAACCACCAGCGATAGGGATTGAGATAGTCCCACATTAAAAACGATTCAAAAGGTCGTGTTATGAGCGATACTACCCAAACAAATACTTTGCTGGTAGCCTACAGGCGCTACTATATTTAAGCTTTCCAACTGCCAACTGGTGTGTTCTTGTTTTTGGATATCACCAGCAATACCAATAGCAATTTTTAGTAAAGCACGGACAAGACCGTTAGGATTACCAGTGATGTCAACAGCCAGGCGATCGCTGTAGTAGAGCCGCAGTTGAGACAACCACAATGCAGTTCCAGTCAGCAAACACCAAACGACATAGGCGATGCTTGCCATAATACTCACAACCCAACGCCAAATTCGTACTGTTGTTCTGTCTGCGCATTGATAAAAAGACTGATAAACTTTATATATTGGGATTGTTATGAGTAAAATCAAAGACATAACAACAAAATCCCAATGAATAATATGCCCTAATTGACTAGCGTATAGTGTGGCTATTTCATCATCTGCAAGCTGCTCCAATAACCCCTGACTCACCACAATTCGAGCAGTACGAGGCGAATTACCATAAGTCAGTATCAAGGGTGACTCTAATGGCAACACAGCTAGTTTTGGTAACTGCCAACCTTGCCGTTGGCAATGGTGTTGTAGTATTTGGACAGCTTCTTGACTATACCTTTTTAATGTGTCCCTCTCTAGTTCTCGCTGACCATAAAAATCTGTCAGTATTCGGTCTAGCAACCACGGAGAAACACCTATCAAGATAAGCAGGACAAGCAGCAACAAAGAAGTCGGGTTAACGTATAAAAGCTGTATTGGATCTAAATACGGAAGTTTTACGAGAATAGTGTTGAGAAATTGCATCACCAACACGACGAGTTCCCGTATGACCCAAAACAGAGCAAGAAATGTTCCTGCCATGAGTAGCCGAAACAGTATTAAGTTCAGCTTTTGCTTTTGTTGCCAAGTCTTTGCTCTTGTTGCTTGTCGCCAATGAATTGTCAGTGGTTTAGGTTTTTCGTAGTTTGCAGGAGAAGGGAGCGGGGATGAGGGGGATGAGCCAGATGAGGGAGTTATTTCTCCCCCTGCTCCCTTGCTTAAGAGTTCAAAAGCTTCCCTGTTCCCTGTGTCCTTTTGTCCCTGTGTCCCTTTGTCCTGCTCAAAAGGCATCAAACTGGTAACATCACTACCTTTACGGGGTAGTGTCAACTGCTCTAAGGTACGATTTGCCCACTGTTGTACTTCAGGATTTTGACTCTGAGTGAGAGTTTCGCATAAAGCGATCGCCTTTGGGATATTACCGCTTTTTGTATAAGCTACAACTAAGGCGATCTGTGCTTGTAACCCAATGTTACTGTTACCAACTCCTTCGGCTACTGCTTCTAGAGTGGCGATCGCACTTTGGTAATCTCCCTGCTTAACTGCGGATAACCCTGCCTCCAAGGATGGTTCAGGATGTGAAGGCATAAAAATTCTTTCACTCTTAACAACTAACTATTTGAATCTGTCGGTTGTTGTCCAGAAACGACGGGGGCAATAGTACTCAGTTTCAATTCTGGATGGTCTTCCTGCAATTGGTGACAGTTCCATTCATTGCGGAATAATAACACTGGACGCCCCATGCTGTCTCTTACTGTTGTTGTATTGAATAGGCGTCCTATCTTATTCAACGCTTCCCAGCCGCCCTCAACCCAACGGGCAACACTGTAAGGCAACAATTCCAGTAGGGTTTCCACTCCATACTCATTTTGTAACCGGAATTGTACCACTTCAAATTGTAACTGACCTACTGCCGCCAAAATCGGGTCGCGTTTCGCTTCATCCACGGAGTACATAATTTGCACAGCTCCTTCTTCCCGCAATTCGGAAACACCTTTTTGAAACTGCTTGAACTTAGAAGGGTTGGGGTTACGGAGAACTGCAAATAACTCAGGCGAGAAATAGGGAATACCCTCATATTCCAGTTTCTGTCCGGTGTAAATAGTATCACCAATGGCAAAAACACCAGGATTGTTCAAGCCAATCACATCACCGGCATAAGCAACATCTATTGATTCCCGTTCTTGAGCAAATAATTTTTGTGGACGGGACAAGCGGATCGTTTTGCCAGTGCGGGCATGATTGACCATCATATCTTTTTCAAACTTGCCAGTACAAACACGAACAAAGGCGACGCGATCGCGGTGTTTCGGGTCCATGTTTGCTTGAAGTTTGAAGACAAACCCAGAAAACTCCGGGTATATTGGGGTCACTTCGCCAACGGTACTGTTATGAGGACCTGGTTTGAGAGCATACTCAAGAAACTCTCTCAAGAATAACTCAACCCCAAAGTTGGTCATGGCACTACCAAAGAAAACGGGTGTCATTTTGCCTTGATGAACCAGTTCCAAATCTAATTCCGGTCCCACTCCCTCTAAAAGTTCTAAATCATTTTTTAGCTGATAATAAAGGTCTTGTTCTAAAAGTTCTTCTATTTTCGCATCGCCTAAGTCAACGACTGTATCTACAGCTTCGCGACTACCGTGGGCACTTCTTTCAAACAGGTGTATTTGTTCTTGTTTGCGATCATAGACACCTTTGAAGCGATCGCCCATACCAATGGGCCAATTAACAGCATAGGTTTGCAAGCCCAATTCCTGCTCAATTTCGTCCAACAGTTCCAAAGGTTCCCTTCCTGGACGATCCAACTTATTCACAAATGTGAAGATGGGTATACCGCGCAGCTTACACACTTCAAACAACTTCCGCGTCTGAGGTTCTAAACCTTTTGCCACATCAATTAGCATCACAGCATTATCTGCCGCTGCCAAAGTACGATAGGTATCTTCACTAAAATCTTGGTGTCCAGGCGTATCTAACAAATTTATCTGACAGTCCTGATACTCAAACTGCAATACTGTAGAGGTAATCGAAATACCCCTTTGCTGTTCCATTGCCATCCAGTCAGAGGTTGCTTTACGCTGTGCCCGTCTTGCCTTGACTGCGCCAGCTTCATGAATTGCTCCTCCGTATAGCAGTAACTTTTCTGTCAGTGTCGTTTTCCCTGCATCTGGGTGAGAAATAATAGCAAAGTTGCGACGGCTATCAACTGCTTTGTGCAGTTCTGACTGAAGTTCAGGAGACATAACGTAAATTTTATTGCTTGTCACTTAACTTAACTTAATTTTTTCCAACTTTAGTAAGTCTTTTCATCTTAAGACAACAATGCTCATGATAGGGTCGTTATAGAATCAGCAAACCACTGAGGGAGGGAAAAGAATGTACGATCCAGATAAGCGAAAGGTTTTATCAGCATTGAGTCATGGTGCAATCTTCTTGAGCGCTACCTTAGTGTCTGTAGGTCTACCCATCGCGATACTCTTTGTGTCTGAAGACCCAGTTGTCAGGGAAAATTCTAAAGAATCCATCAACTTCCACTTGAATGTATGGCTTTATGGAGCGATTGTGACAGCATTGACTTGGGTAACCTTAGGTTTGCTGTTACCACTAGCGGGTCTATGGTTTCTTATCCATCAGGGACTAACAATTTGGGCAATTTTTCATGTTCTTAGCGATCCAGATAAACCTTTCCGCTATCCCTTTATTTTTCGGGTTTTGTAGTTATCTGTCATCAGCCCTTAGTCGTTAGTCATTTATCAAAAAACTGTAGACTAGTGAGACCTTCATTTTGGACTAATTACGCGCACATCACCATTAATTTTTAATTACGTCCAGAGGGAGAAATAGAGGGAATTTTTAAGATTTTTGTTTGACGAAATAGCTGTAAAATACAAAATTACTCCACAGCGTCACCCAACGGGAGAGCCAGTTGCCTGCAAACAAGCCACCGGGTTCTTAGAGGTCTCTCCCTAGTCCCGCAAATGGCATGACAGTTAAGCGCTTTTAGTAGTCTGTCTGACGACAGAGCGTTTTTGTCCTACTATTTGTGACGCTTTGTTTTGTGTCCATTTTGTATTACTAAATTCACGAAAATTTATGTTTCCTACCCATCGCCCTCGCCGTCTGCGTACCCATCCACAACTACGCCGTATGGTACGCGAAACTGTTCTAACCACAAATGATTTAATTTACCCTCTGTTTGCTGTACCAGGTGAGGGAATTGCCAATGAAGTCAGATCTATGCCTGGAGTCTATCAACTTTCGATAGACAAAATCGTGGAAGAGGCAAAGGAAGTTTATGATTTAGGAATTCCTGCCATTATTTTGTTTGGCATTCCTGCAGACAAAGATGTCGATGCCACTGGCGCATGGCATGATTGCGGTATTGTTCAAAAAGCAGCTACTGCTGTGAAAGAAGCAGTACCAGATTTGATTGTGATTGCTGATACTTGTCTGTGTGAGTACACGAGTCACGGACACTGCGGTTATCTGCAAGTAGGTGATTTAACCGGACGAGTTTTGAATGATCCAACCTTGGATTTACTTGGGAAAACAGCGGTATCCCAAGCAAAAGCTGGGGCAGATATCATCGCTCCTTCCGGGATGATGGATGGATTTGTGCAGGCAATTCGTAGCGCTTTGGATGAAGCGGGATTCCAAGATACCCCAATTTTGTCCTATGCTGCTAAATATGCTTCGGCTTACTACGGTCCATTTCGAGATGCTGCAGATTCAGCTCCACAGTTTGGCGATCGCCGGACATACCAAATGGACCCCGGTAACTCTCGCGAAGCTCTCAAAGAAATTGCACTGGATATTGCTGAAGGCGCGGATATGCTCATGGTGAAGCCAGCTTTGGCATACATGGACGTTATTTGGCGCGTTAAGGAAGCTTGCAACGTACCTGTTGCAGCTTATAACGTTTCTGGTGAGTATTCCATGGTTAAAGCTGCAGCTTTAAACGGCTGGATTGATGAACAGCGTGTGGTGATGGAAACTCTCATCGGCTTTAAACGCGCTGGGGCAGACCTGATTTTAACCTACCATGCCAAAGATGCGGCACGGTGGTTGCGATAGGTGGTGATTTTAGGTGGTGACTTTTGCCTCAAGTGCTACAAAATGAAATTTTTATAGCTTTGCTGATCATCTCACACCAAACCGCAAGGGCGCAGATCCAATCTAGGTGTCTTTGTGGTCGGGTGTGAGATTATCCTGTTGTTGAGAGATAAATTTAAATGCAAGACTTTCTCCATGACACATAAACTGAAACTCTTACCAGAAACTGCTTTCCTCAAACCATTGAAAACAGGGACTTTAAGGGGTGAGGGCGATCGCCCGTTTGCCAGATACCTAATTAATGGATTATAAAATAATATAGTTAAGAAATAATCCTCAGTTGGCTTTTTTACGTCAATTGATTTAATAAATAAGTACTATAGTTTTGGAAAGGGAGCATTAGGTATGGATATGCAAGTCCTGAGAGAACGCGCGGGACTCAGCCGTGCAGAGGTTGCCTTCAGGCTTGCAATTAGTGAAACGAGTGTTCGCAACTGGGAAGCAGGGCGTACAGAACCTACGATGACACCCAAAAAGTATTTAGATGCATTACGCTTGTTTAAATGTACACCAGAGGAACTGGCTGCTGCAAGCGAAAAATCCATAAATCAACGACATAAGCGTAAACCAGGAAGACCCAGAAGATTTCCTGAAAATCAGGTTGATCAAGGTCCTCAGATCAATCAGGTCAGTCCGGTTAATCCAGTGGCAGATTCGCCAAGTTTCCACTTAAAAGAAGCTGGATATTAAGTTCGATTTCTTGCTCTTTTGGAGCTTACGCTTCCCACAAAAGCTAGCTGGTGCAACACAGTGGCTAGTGCCTTGAAGAGGTATCTTAGAACCTAATACAAGTCACTCGTGCATTCGGTAGCGGCTGCTTTGCAGCATCGCTCACCATATTAGGGAGCAGATGCGCGTTAAGATTCAAGAACAGTAATTGCAATAAAAGTCTAATGGCAGAAACACTGTTCTTCAACGCTTTGCGGGAAGCCATTGATGAAGAAATGGCGCATGATGAAACTGTCTTTGTTCTTGGTGAAGACGTAGGACACTATGGTGGTTCCTACAAAGTGACTAAAGACTTATACAAAAAATATGGCGAACTTCGGCTTCTAGATACCCCGATCGCCGAAAATAGTTTTACGGGTATGGCCGTTGGGGCAGCAATGACTGGGTTGCGACCAATCGTTGAAGGTATGAACATGGGCTTTTTGCTTCTTGCCTTCAACCAAATCGCTAACAATGCTGGAATGCTACGCTATACTTCTGGTGGTAACTTTAAAATTCCAATGGTCATTCGTGGTCCTGGAGGCGTGGGCAGACAGCTTGGTGCAGAACATTCCCAGCGCCTAGAAGCATACTTTCAAGCTGTACCAGGGTTAAAGATTGTTGCCTGCTCCACACCTTACAACGCCAAAGGATTGCTGAAATCAGCTATCCGTGATGATAACCCAGTGTTATTCTTTGAACACGTCCTGCTTTACAACTTGAAAGAAGATTTACCAGAAGAAGAATATCTGCTGCCTTTGGATAAGGCAGAAATTGTGCGCTCTGGTAAAGAAGTTACAATTATTACTTATTCACGGATGCGATATCATGTGATGCAAGCGGTCAAAACTCTTGAAAAAGAAGGTTATGACCCAGAAGTGATTGACTTGATATCGCTGAAACCTCTAGATTTTGATACAATAGGTGCATCCGTAAGAAAAACACATAAAGTGATTATTGTAGAAGAGTGCATGAGGACAGGAGGCATTGGAGCAGAATTAATCGCCTCCATAAATGAACGCTTATTTGATGAATTGGATGCACCTGTACTACGACTTTCTTCACAAGATATTCCGACGCCTTACAATGGAAACTTGGAGAGATTAACCATTGTTCAACCAGAGCAAATTATTGAAGCTGTGGAAAAATGGTAGCTTCGCGTGTTTAGGAGTTAGAATTGGGGGCTGGTTAGTCATCAGTGGTGAGTGGTTGATTATGTAGAATATCAACAGCGAAAGACTCATAACCAATCAATCCCCAACCCTTTGTAAAAGTCATGACTCAAAACTCTTAAAACTCTTCCAAAGAGCGCTATCATAGCGTTTGTCGCAGCGAGTAAGGGTATGCAAAGACAGCGATCGCTATTAGCTTTGATTTTAGTTTTGGTAATTGCCGCCATTGCGGCGATTGCCACAATTCCTATACCTCTAGGATTAGACTTGCGGGGAGGTTCACAGCTGACTATTCAGGTGAAAACCACACCAGAAGTTCAACAAATTACTGAACGAGAATTGGAAGCTGTCAAAAAAGTTGTCGAAGGTCGGATCAACGGTTTAGGCGTTTCTGAACCAGTCATCCAAACAGTAGGTTCAGACAAAGTTTTAGTCCAACTTCCCGGAGTCAATGACCCAGAACAAGCCGAACGGGTACTAGGAGGTACAGCGCAGTTAGAGTTCAAAAAGCAAAAGCCGAATACAGAAACTCAACTGTTTGCTCTTCAAGCATCAAGAGGACAACTGAAGGCAAAGCAAGCAGAACTGCGCAAGACTAACGACAAAGCCGCAATAGAGAAAAATCAGCAAGACCTGAAAAACAATAACACAGCGATCGCTGAATTATTTGAAAGCACAAACCCACCACTCACTGGTAAGTACCTTACGGATTCCTACGGCGAACCAACTTCAGGTAATGACTGGCAAGTCGCCATTCGCTTCAATGATAAGGGTGGAGAATTGTTTGCTGAAATAACAAAACAACTTGCTGGTACCGGACGTAGTATAGGTATTTTCCTAGATAACGAACTTATCAGTTCTCCTACTGTAGAACCAAGATTTGCGACCACTGGTATTACAGGAGGCGCTGCTGTCATTACAGGTCGATTCACCCCGCAAGAAGCCAACGACTTGGGCGTGCAGCTACGCGGTGGAGCACTACCTGTACCAGTGGAAATCGTAGAAAACCGCACAGTTGGAGCAACTTTAGGTAAAGATAGTATTCAAAGCAGCATCTATGCCGGACTCGGTGGTTTGATTTTAGTATTAATATTTATGGTAGTGTACTATCGACTACCAGGACTAATAGCGGATATAGCTCTTGTGATTTACTCTCTCCTAACTTGGGCAAGCTTTGCTTTGTTAGGGGTCACCCTAACACTGCCAGGAATTGCTGGTTTTATCCTCAGTATAGGTATGGCAGTTGATGCCAACGTACTCATTTTTGAGCGTACGCGAGAAGAATTGCGAGCCGGAAAATCCCTGTATCGTTCTGTAGAATCTGGTTTCTACCGAGCGTTTTCCAGTATTTTAGATAGCAATGTCACAACATGGATTGCTTGTGCTGCACTGTTCTGGTTGGGGTCTGGCTTGGTAAAAGGCTTTGCTCTGACCTTAGCTTTGGGTGTACTTGTCAGTATGTTTACAGCAGTCACTTGTAGTCGCACATTGATGTTTTTGGCGATTTCTTTCCCTGCGCTACGCAAAGGCGAACTTTACTGTCCGAACCTGCCAGTGACAAATAAGGCAGAGGTGGCAAAATGAAACTCAGTATTAACAAATCGCGATCGCTATGGTGGACTGTTTCTGCCATCGTTATTCTTGCTGGTATCATCTCAATGGTGATTTCTTGGCAACAAATTGGTTCTCCCCTGCGTCCTGGTTTGGATTTTGTCGGTGGTACGCGGTTGCAGTTTGAACGGGATTGTACCAAGCCAAACAACTGTGACAAACCAATAGATATTAACGTTGTGCGGGAAGTCGCGCAAGAACAAGGATTGGGTGATAGCAGTATCCAAGTTGTTACTGACAAAGACACACGCAAAGAAAACGGCATATCACTGCGGACAAAAAATTTAACTCCAGAGCAACGGACCCAACTGCAAAATGCCCTGAGTGAAAAAATAGGCACTTTCGATCCGCAAAAAAATCAAATTGACACGGTTGGTCCTACCCTTGGACAAGAACTGTTGAGGTCTGGTTTAATCGCTCTGCTTGTTTCCTTTATTGGTATTGTTATCTACATGGCTGTCCGCTTCCAATGGGACTACGCTGTGTTTGCCATCGTCGCCCTATTTCATGATGTCTTAATCACAGTAGGGATTTTCTCGATTTTAGGCTTAACACTACGTACGGAAGTTGATAGCCTTTTCATCGTCGCCCTACTGACGATTACAGGTTTTTCGGTCAACGATACTGTTGTTATTTACGACCGCATTCGCGAAACCCTCGCAACAAATCCTAATCGCCCCATTGCCGATATTGTAGATGATGCAGTCAACCAAACCCTCACACGGTCAATAAACACGACCTTAACTGTGTTACTAACATTATTTGCCATCTTCCTGTTTGGAGGAGAAACACTGAAAAATTTTGCCTTGGCATTGATTATTGGCTTTGCAGCCGGGGCTTATTCAAGTATCTTTATTGCCAGTACTCTTCTAGTTTGGTGGCGAGAACGCAGAGGCGAATCAACACCACCTCAGAGTGTCACAAAATCAATCGACGCACCAGCAGATAATTCTTAATTAGTCATGAATCATTAGTTTTCTTGCCATATTCTCCATCTCCCATTCACCTATGGCTCCACCGGAAGAACCACCAAAAACTAGCTGGTACACACACGAGAGTGATCCGTCTTTTGCAAAACAAGTACAAAAGCTGCACCAGCTAGAGGTGTATAGCAGGTGGTTATTTGTGGTTTTTTTATGGTTGACTATTGCACCTCTTTGTGCATGGGATTTACGCTCAGAAATCACTCTGTGGCAACAATACTTTACCTGGGTAGCTGTGCGATACGGGCTGTACTATCATCCCTTGGCTACTCTTGGTCTATTTTTTTGTCTTGGTATGATCCTTGCTGTTCTGATTTGGCAAAGTCGGAATATCCTACTAGGACTATCACAGCAGGAAAAGCAGCGCCTAGAACAGCAGGTTTTTCGGATACGTCAGCAAGGACCAAGTCATCCTTTATGGAAATGGATTTGTAGTTGAATTAAAGTATTAAGTTTTTTTAAGCTTACAATTGATACAACTCTACCGCTATCTTGCAAAATCGGTTAAAAGATAGCGAATATACTTCCGCAATTCAGCAAAATCCATGAACTCTAGTCACAATCAGATTCGATTTAGCGATCGCAAGTCTGAAATCGACCTTTATCAGATCCAGCAGCTATTAAATATTTCTGCTTTCTGGGCAAAAGGTCGTAGCATCGAAGATTTAGGCATAGCCATTGCAAACAGTGAACCTGTGGTGACCGTTTGGGATGGAGAACAACTCATTGGCTTTGCTAGAGCGACTTCTGATGGAATTTATCGCGCTACTATTTGGGATGTTGGCATTCATCCAGAGTACCGTGGTCTTGGACTGGGAAGTAAGTTGGTGGAAACTGTTTTGAGCCATCCCCGCATGAACCGTGTTGAGCGTGTCTACTTAATGACCACTCACAAGCAGCGTTTCTACGAAAGAATTGGTTTCCAACATAATTCCACCACCACAATGGTGCTACATAACCAGCCAAACTTTAATTCTCTGGCTACTGAAATTCAGCTTCAGGAATCACTAGGGGGATAGAGACTTGTAGTCTCGTCACATCATCTGCTTGTTCCTGACTGGTGGGAAAGGGAACGATTTCTAACTTTCCCGCCATGACTTCCAAAAGAGTTTGATTAAGTAGGAGCTTCATTCCTGACGAGAGAATATCGTTTTTTTCGTCAGCTTCAAGCGGCTTGTCTTTGGGCGTCATGCAATCTATCGGCTCACTTAGGGGAACTGTATGGGTTGGTACATCCAACCAAATATGAACACAATCACTTGTGTGTGCAACTTTAGCAGAAATGTAGATACTGCCTTCCTCCATTTGAGCAATGCAAGTTTCCACCAAATTGATTAAGACTTGTTGCAGCCAGTAAGGATCTGCCAGTATATATATTTCTGGGTCTGGCGGTAAAACAAGTAAAGGAAAATTACGATTTTCCGCCAACATATAAGTTAAGTTGTACACTTCCTGCAAGAGTTCGGCTAGTTGTAAAGGCTGAATAGTTAATTTGTTCGTACCATGTTCAATTCTGGCAACAGTGAGAATTTCATCGATTAGCTTGAGCAGCTTCAGCGCTCGTTCATGAGCTTGAGCTATAAATTCTCGTTCTTCTTCTGGACTTTCACATAAGTTAGATAATATTAACTGATGCAAGCCAATCAGACCATTTAAGGGCGATCGCAAGACATGAGTCGTTCGCGCCAAAAACCCCGCTTTAAACTGGCTAGTTTCCCGTGCCATGTAGTACGCGAGTTGCATGTGCTTCATCTGTTGCAGGAGTGTTGGCGTAGTCTGTTGTTCATCCACTGATGAGACTGTCGATGAGTTAGAAGACTCTTCTCGCCGTGCAAATAAGCCACAAAGAACTACCCCTATCGCTAGTCCTGCTCCTAGATATACCCAGTTGCTCCAATTCATAATTTGGCAATAATGACCTTTTTAATTGACCACACCAGTTCAAAACAAAGTTCCGGAGTCCCATTTTTTGGTTTTTGCTTCTGAATTCCTAACAGCTTAACTGCGATCGCTTCACGCCTGCCAAAATAAATGCGATTGCTTCTTGTGTGTGTTCCTCAATCATTTCTGGACTCAGGCGATCAACATCCTCTGATGTGAAGTGTTTCCAGTTTTCATGCACTGTGAAGTAAAACAGACAAACGCTCAAAATATGAGTCAATGCCAAAAATGGCTTGAGCGGACGAAAACATCCTTCTGCTATACCTCTGTTTAAAACCTTAAGTAGGTGTTTGTGAAGATTCAAAACATTGCATTCCCTAAAGTAAGTTCCTTGATTTTGACTAGCTTCTTGAAACCAGAGCATTTGGCGCTGAGGGTTTTTAGCTTCATTGGAAATTGCGATGCGAATAATCTGCTTAAGAGCTTCTTCTGAGGAGAAAGTATCAAAGTTTAATTGTCCAAGCATAGCCTGCACCTCATCGACTGGACGTTGCAAGACTGCTTTATACAAGTTATCTTTGTTCTCAAAATAGTAGTGAAGCGTTGCGGTTGTCACCTGAGCGTGTTCAGCGATCGCGCTCATCCGCGCACCTTTTAAGCCATGTCGTGAAAATTCTTGCTCTGCAGCGTCCAATATTTGCTGCTGCGTCACTTCAGCATCTCGAAACGGGCGGACTGATTTTACAACTCGTTTTTTACCTGATCGAACCACAGTATTTTGATTCATTGTTTGTTCTTCTATCGTACCAAAGAGCCACCATGACTGAAGGTCTTCAATCTTTGGATTGACACAGCAGTAAGTTATTGACAAGCTTACTGATAAATTAGTAAGTTTGTAGTCAGTTATTTTGAGCAATTATGAAGCAATTGCAAGGCGTACCGTGGCTTTTGACACATCGTTCCATGCTAAAGCCCAATAAACCTATGAAAATTTCTCTGTTGGGCAATGATTACGTTCTTTGGCAAAATAGTGATGGCGTGATAAGTGCCTTGCCCAACGCTTGTCCTCACATGGGCGCAATGCTGTCAGAAGGATGGTGTGTGAGAAAATCTGATGGTAGTAGCGCGATCGCCTGTCCTTTTCATGCGTTGGAATTTGATCATTCGGGTTGCACAGTCCTACCAGGTTCTAACAAACAAACGAAATCGTTAACACAGCCACTAGAGTTAATGATCCAAGGTGATTTGATTTGGTCCTATGGGGGGTATGAACCAAAGATATTAATTCCAAACATCATGAATGAGATTGCAGCAGAGTATGAGTTCATCGGGGTTACAGGTGAGCGCAGCATTTCGACTGATATTCTTAGCTTGCTGCTAAATATGCACGATTATAACCATCAAAATGGCACGCATCGAAAATTATTTGAGATTGAACAAGTTCACGTGAAACAGTTCATCGACGAAGGGTTACACTCTCATGCCTACATATCACAACTCAGAGAAAAACCTACTTTTCGTAACATTTTGAAAAATCCAGGTCTGTTAGCAATGCCAAAAGTGTTGGAAGCTCATCTAGAAAACTTCTTTCCGTTCATGGGATTGATGCACGGTGAGAATAAGCTGCTGAGCCTAAAAGAATGTCACTTCTATCTTCCAGAAGCAGAGCATCAATCTCGTGTGTTTGTATTGATGTACATGAAAGCGCATTCTGCAATTGCACACTTGATCAAAGGCAATTTGCTGAGGTTGATTAATGTGGTTGTGGAACAAGACGCAAAGATTTTAGGTAAAATTTATGCCAATACACCGCAGCGAATTAAGTTAAATAATGAAGTCGGAATGGATTGGGTACGGCGAAATTTTGAAAGCTTTCCAGCGGTTGTCGAACCAAATCTATCCCAGTAGTTGTGCTTATCTACTGACTTTCAGTCTTAAAAAACTCTACTTCCATAGCACCTTGCCGTAAAACTTGCCAATTCTTCCCAGTCCATTTTACAACAGTGGAAGGGACACCATCTCCATGCAACTCGTCTTGAAATTCCGTCGCCGCCAGAGTCAAAACATTGGGAAACTGTGCCTCAATCTCTGCCATTGTTTGTAAGGGAGGTTGACCTGATAAATTGGCGCTGGTCGTTGCAAGAGGACCTGTTTGCGCCAAGATAGTCTGGGCAATTCTACTATTAGGGACTCGAATTCCAATTGTTCTGTCAGGAATAAGCTTATCCTTTTGAGGATCACAATCTCCATCAGCAATGGAAATCATAGCTTGTGGTACGCTAGCTGAGGCAGGCAATACCAAAGTCAGTGAACCTGGCCAATATTTTTTTGCAACTCTGTGCCAAATCTCATACTCATCGTCACGACCATTGACGAAAGACCAGATTTCTTCAGCACTCGCTGCCATTAATATTAAGGGTTTATCGCGACTGCGCTGCTTAGCTGCGTAAATGAACGCTCCTTGTTCTGGTAAAGCTGCTAATGCAGGAACAGTATCTGTAGGAAAGCTGACTAATTTACCAGCACGTACGCCACAAACCAGGCTGTCTAAGGAAACTTGCATGAAGAGAATCCAGAATTCAGAACTCAGAATTTAGTTATCGCTCACCAGTGACCAGTGATGTTAGCCCTTTTTATATGCCAGAGCAAAGCGCTCAATACCAGCTAAATCTTTATGAATCTGAATGTTACAATAGCTTCCTTGATTCTGCAACATTTCTCGCACAGCATTTGCCTGTCCTATCATCATCTCAATGAGCCAAACCCCACCTGGTCGTAAGTAAGTAGGAGAAAGTTCTACCAAATGGCGGATGCAATCTAAGCCATCAGCTCCACCATCTAAAGCGAGGTGTGGTTCATGATTAACGACTTCAAGCTGTAGGGTAGGTATGATATGAGTGGGTATATAGGGCGGGTTAGAGACCATTCCACTGAACTGACCCTTGAGCGATGCCAGAGGTTCCCACCAAGAACCTTGATAAAATTGAATGCGCTCCCCAAAACCTAAATTTTGGGCGTTTTTCATTGCAACCACTAGCGCCTCATGACTGTAATCAACGGCGTGAACGATTGCTGTGGTGAAAACATCTGCTAATCCAATGGCGATCGCCCCACTACCAGTTCCTAAGTCAGCCCAGTGTCCTTGCTCTAAAGGCGGTGTTACAATACTTTGACTTGCAGCGACAGCTAAATCTATCAAGTCCTCTGTTTCTGGTCTGGGAATCAAAACCGCGTTTGACACAGCGATTTGATACTTTCGCCAAGGAGTCGCTCCTGCAACATATTGTACTGGTAAGTGTTCATTTAATCGCCGTTGCCAGAGTTTGTCTAAATCCTCTAAAGATAACTTCAAAGGAATCTGTTCTTGGTCTTTAAATGATTCCAAACGCAATGCTAAGCGGTCTAACCCAGCGACTTCTTGTAGTAACCAATCGACTTCAGTAAGTAAAATATCAGTGGCGTTCGCTCCTGTGGGGCGGGCATTCTTTGCCATCGCAGCTTGAATTGCCACATTACGCCACTGCCAAAGTTGGAAACCAGTTACTGACTGCTTATCTGCCATGCCTCTACCCTAAGGCATAAATTTGTTAAATTTATTATTTTTTAGGAGCTGCTGGTGCAGCGGGTTTGGCTGAGGGGCTTTGATTTGGAGCATTACCGGGCTTGGGTGCATTATTTCGCTTGCTATTGACATACTCCATACTCTCGGCAGATGGTACTATAGCGACTTGACTAAGCCAATTATCATTTTTTTCTCGCAAAGTTTTAATGACTCCGTCCATGTCTACAACCTGAATATCTGCCTTGGGAACTTGTTGCTTCACCTGGTTCAATAAACCCTGGGCGTCTTTTTGACTCAAGAACAGAGGAATCACTTCCTTGTTATCAGTTTTTCGTTTGACAGATACATAACCCTTTTCTCGAGATCTAACAATAAAAACAGGCACACTTGGGAACTGCTTAACTTCTTTACCGCTTTGGCGCAGCAATGTGACTGCTCCTTCTAAGTCTTGCTTTCCAGGGTTAAAAGCAAACACTAGGCTATCTGGTTTCTTAGCATTTTCTCGAAGTTTCTGATAAATCATCCCCAAAGGTACAGGCGTTACTTGTAAGCTTTTTAACATGTCTGCCATTTTTGGGTCTTTACCTTTCACAGTCCGCAGTTCGTTAATAAAAGCTTGAGCTTCTTGCCCGTTCATAAAAACGTCTGTCACCGTAGCTTGTTTCTTTTGGGCGTTTTGCGCATTTTGCCCATTGTTAGGTACACTACGAGTCAGAGGTACACCTTGATTATTAGTAATCAAAAATACAGGTACTGGGTTTAATTTTTCTTGAATTTGTTGTTCTGTCAATGCGAGCACTGGAGCGTTTCCGCTAAAAGCCGTTGCTAGCAAAGTACTTCCAACTAAACTCAATGTTGTGCCCCAGCGAACTAATGAATTCATAACTTCTCCTCGCATCAATACATCTGAAATCAAGTTTGACAATATAGTTGGATTTGCACAGTACCAACCAGTTTTAGATATAGTACCTTCTTTACTCATTGACTGTGCTGTTTTTCGTATTTCAATTTCGCCTTACTCAGAATTGCACTCGGACTGTAGATGCTTGCTGTATCTTAACAAGAACGGCGAAAAGTAAACTCTTCACTTCAGGGTGTTATACGCTATTCTATTGGCTTTTTCAGCTATAGTTGACGACAATAAATATAGAATCGTTCCTTCTACGGCTGTCGCAAAATGTCTCAAGATTTACAGAATTTACATTTTTCTGCTTTTCTCCGATAATTTAATGCTGAGAAACAATTTTGCCTCATAAAAAATAATAAATAGCAAAGCAGCATAATTCTTGCTTCCGGGAAAATATGCAATTTCAGTGTACATCCTCTTACAAATCAAACAAATAGTCGCAGTATAGTCAAAATTTGACTTTTTTATTTAATTTTTTGATAGTATATCCAAACAAAAACTAAATTCATTTATATATAGTTTTGTGATTGGAACTACCAACTTCAGTAGTCCTGAGTCCTGAGGAACCAGCGCCTTATCCCTACGGTACGACTGCGCCTCTACCGTGCGACTTCCCGTAGGAAGCAAGGAGACGCTCTTGCGCTTGGCACAAGCAATCGCGTAAGCGCAGAGCGCCCCTGCAAGGGGTAAGCGTTCGCGTAGCCTGTCCGCAGAATCTACGCCGCTTCTCTAAGTAGGCAACTGATGTCCGGCTGTGCTGACAGTCCCGCAACTGGCGTTACTATATAAAAAACCCTAGATTAACTAATAAATCTAGGGTTTTTTGCTTCTTACTATGATATCGGGATGACAGGATTTGAACCTGCGGCATCCTGCTCCCAAAGCAGGCGCGCTACCAAGCTGCGCTACATCCCGACTAATTTGTTATTTTAACCTAATTGCTTCTTTATTTGGGGCACTCAAGAGCTTTTTTTAGGTGAGTTGTACACATTGTCAAATTCCCAACTATAGTATCATACTTTGTTGTATTGTGCGAACATTTCATTTCGCTATGCAAGAGTTATGACAGCAATATCTCTCTAAAGTCTTAGACTACAACAATTTCACAGGATACACAGGTCTTGATCTCAGTTTCACTCAGATTCCAATAGCGTATTAATACCTAAGCATATACTATTACAGCTTTGTTTTTTTGTAAGGGCTACGATGGTTGCTTAAAAATTAATGAGGGTACCAAAACATACCTTTGATGCCTTCTGGGTCAGCCATGAACCCCAAACCCTGGTAAAAATCTACAACATGAGGGTCCGCAAAAAGAGTAACATTGCTAATTTCTTCATTTCTGAGCTTTTTGAGTACATATTTCATAAGTGCTTTACCCAGTCCTTTTCCTTGAAAGTCTGGATGAACGACCACATCCCAAATTGTGGCATTGAAGGCATGATCTGAGGTTGCACGGGCAAAACCAATAAGTCGCCTTTTGTTTCCTCGCACTTGCCACATAGAGGCTACAAGAAAACTATGCTCAATAGCTTTTTTCACTTTTCGCAAAGGACGACGCGACCAACCGACTGAATCGCATAGCTCTTCTAGTTCATACAGATCAATATCTCGATCCGTACTAAAAACTATACGAGTTTCCTGCTGATGAACTTCGCCAACACCATTAGAGCCTGAGTTACCTACAGTTTCAACTGTATACTCTTCTAAGGGTGTTGTCCTAGTTGTTGAGGTAGTTTCTGATGTACTAAACCAAGTTTTCCAAAAACCCATGCCAACGTGGTTCGGGTAGTATACATAAATTGGCTTTTACTGAGAAGAGTGCTGATTCACTTGTCACTCAACTACCCATGTTGTATCCCCCTACACATACGGTTTTTTTTTGTGTTGGCGGAATTCTCCGATGACAGTAGTCAGCGAGTGTGTATCTTACACTGATCTCTTTCAACTTTAGCATTTTGTTGTGAAGCCAAGAAGAAATTAAGTGACATACTTCTACAAGTCTTGTTCCGCATGGAGTGTGAGCTTCTTAGCCAATCCAGCTATGGGAGCATCCCAAATATTCAAATTTGTAGTTTTTTGAAGAACTCTAGCTGTTCTGGCATTGGAGTTTGATAGTCATTAGCCCATCTCCTAATGACAGGTGACCGTTAATTCAGTCTGGTCTTTTGCTTCTTGAGCCATCCTTCCTGTCTGTGGTGTAGAGATGTCTAGCTGTAGCGTCTCTTCTTATACCTTCACCTCTGTACTGACGCCAGGAGTAGGACATAGGTTGTTGGGAATGATAAGAGAGTATTAGGAGAGTTGTGGAAGTGGAGAAAGTGAAACAAGAAGTGCCACAAATAAGTACTTTATCTTCTCCTGACTTCCCAATCTCCTTACCTCCCCAACTCCCGAACTGAACGGGGTACGATAGAAATATGGCAACCATCGAAATCTTGGGCGTTCCACACGCATACGAGCTAACAGCTCCTACTACCTACCCCCATACTCTAGTTTTTATCCACGGATGGCTCAATAGTCGTGGATACTGGCAACCTGTGATTTCTCGGTTGTCAGATGATTTTCAGTGTCTTTCTTATGATTTAAGAGGTTTTGGGGAGTCCCAGTCTAGATTAAAAACTGATTTTAGTCGAGAACAAACTTATTTCAGCCCAAGTACTAGATCTAGTCGTGCAGTTGTTAATCCCTTTGATTCTCCCTATACTCCGGCTGCCTATACTCAAGATTTAGTATCCCTTCTGCAACAACTAAACGTTAAGAGTGCTTGGTTGATTGGTCACTCTTTGGGAGGTACGATCGCCCTTTGGGGCGCCGCCCAAATGCTTGAATGTGTCAAAGGAGTTATTTGTATTAACTCAGGTGGTGGAATTTATCTCAAAGAAGCCTTTGAGCAGTTTCGTTCAGCAGGTCAGCGGTTTTTGCAAGTTCGCCCTAAATGGCTTAGCCAAGTGCCTCTGATTGATTTACTGTTTACTAGAGCGAGTGTAGCACGCCCCTTGGAGCGTAATTGGGCGCGGCAGCGAGTCATTGATTTTGTTGTTGCAGACCCAGAAGCTGCTTTGGGAGCGTTGCTAGATTCAACAACAGAAGAAGAAATTAACTATTTGCCCCAACTGGTTGCTCAACTTAAGCAACCGATTTATTTCCTAGCTGGTGCGGAAGACAAGGTTATGGAACCTAAGTATGTCCGTCATTTAGCTAGCTTTCACCCTCTTTTCCGTTATTGTGGTGAAAATGTGATTGAAATTCCTGATTGCGGACACTTAGCAATGTTGGAACAGCCAAATGCAGTTGCTACTCACATTCGCTCTCTTGTCAAGAGTCAATCGTCAGTCGTTAATTGTCAATAGATAATTACCACTTTAAACTTTTGACTCTTAAGTGTGTCTAACAACTTGATATAACTCCATAACTTGGGTCAGTGCGAACCTAGAATGAACCCCCAGAGTAAGGGACGAGGTATGACCCCTATTGAGATGGTCAGCCGCAGCACAACCAATCATCGCGGCATTATCGGTACAAAATTTTAGAGGGGGGAATAGCACGCGTAGGTTATGAGTTTCTGCTGCTTTTTGTAAATGTTGTCTCAAACCACTGTTCGCTGCTACACCTCCACCAATAGCAATGGTGGAAAGACCATAGTCTAGAGCACAGGTTATCGCCCTTTTGGTAAGGGAACGCGCTACAGTTTCCTGAAAACTAGCCGCTACATCTTTTGTTGGCAAATACTGTCCATCTTTCTCAAACTGCTGTACCAACCGTAGGACTGCTGTTTTTAACCCACTAAAACTCGCATCATACCGATGATATCCGCCACCTGGTAGAGAAATTTTACCCTCTGGTAGGATGAACGCTTGCGGATTTCCTTGTTTTGCTAACCTGTCAATTGCTGGTCCACCAGGATATCCCAAATGCAACAGACGTGCCACTTTATCAAACGCTTCACCTGCTGCATCATCACGAGTTTCTCCTAGGGTCTGATATATACCACAATCTTTGACGTAAATCAAGCTTGTATGACCACCAGAAACTAGTAAGCTAAGAAAAGGAGGCTCTAAGGTTGGCTCACTCAAATAAGTCGCGTAAATGTGACCTTCGAGATGATGAATACCTAACAATGGCTTGTTATGTACCATTGCTAAGGTTTTGGCGGCAGTTAACCCAACCAATAATGCTCCAATCAGTCCAGGGGCACAAGTCGCCGCAATACCATCAATTTTGCCCCAATCGACTTCTGCTTGTTCCAGGGCTTGGGCGATCGCCTCATTTATCGTTTCTAGATGCTGGCGGGATGCGACTTCTGGCACAACTCCACCATACTGCTGATGGACTGGAATTTGCGAGGCAATAATACTACTACAAACTTTACGATTATTAACGATTGCCACAGCTGTTTCATCACAGCTGGTTTCTATAGCTAAAACGGTTGCCATTGAAGAATTTTGCGGATAAGGACTTGTTTGAGAAGCTTTAACTTTTATTTACTTCAACTTTACTCGGTTCACGGGCAAGAGTATCATGACATCCTAGTTCTACAAATCAAGATTGTACAAGCCGCTTCGTTTTGTACAAATAACTTTTTGTTTCGTAATAAAAGGAAACAACTCCATGCGTTGCTTGTTTGCTCTGATTCTAGCGATTTGTGTTTGGTCCAACTTTTCCCCACCAGCTTTAGCACTTGGGGCAGATCTTGTACCTTGCAGTGATTCTCCTGCCTTCCAGGAGAGAGCAGCATCTGCTCGTAATACAACAGCTGACCCCGAATCTGGGAAAAAGCGGTTTGAGCGTTATTCTCAAGCGCTGTGCGGACCAGAAGGTCTACCTCATCTCATAGTAGATGGTCGCCTAGATCGCGCTGGTGACTTTCTGATTCCTAGCATTCTTTTTCTCTACATTACTGGTTGGATTGGCTGGGTAGGTCGTACCTATCTACAGGCAATTAAAAAACAAGGAGGCGATGTTGAGCAAAAAGAAATTCAGATTGATGTAGCCTTAGCGCTTCCAATTATGGCATCTGGTTTTGCTTGGCCCGCAGCAGCAGTGCAACAACTGCTGTCTGGTCAACTAACAGCCAAAGATGAAGAAATCCCCATTTCGCCCCGTTAACTCAATATAGGTCATTCACACATTTTGGAGATAGATTCATGCCGGAAAATCATTTTGTAAAGTTTCTTTCTACAGCACCAGTGATAACTACCATATGGTTGTTTATCACTGCTGGTATTTTGATTGAATTTAATCGCTTTTTCCCTGACCTACTTTTCCATCCTATGCCGTAAATGACGGAGAAAACTGCCAACACTTTTTTGAGAGGCACACAGAACATATGCAAGCAGTAGATGCATCAAAAACCTTCCCAGCGATCCTAGAAATCGTGAAGTTGTTTTTCCCGAATGGCGTGATTCACAACGGGGTAACTTAGAAACACCAGTTAATTCTTCTCCCTTAACCAAGTGGTTCATCAGTAACTTGCCTGCCTATCGCCCAGGACTAACTCCCTTCAGAAGAGGGTTAGAAGTTGGTATGGCTCATGGTTACTGGATTTTTGGTCCATTTGCCAAATTGGGTCCCCTGCGCGATACGCCTAATGCTAACTTAGCTGGATTACTAGGAACCCTAGGCTTAATTGTTCTTTTGACTGGGGCTCTGTCTCTGTATGCTGGTAGCAATCCCCCTCAACCAAACGTCACTGTCACTACACCCAATCCTCCAGATGCTTTTAAATCTAGTGAAGGTTGGAATGGCTTTGCCAGTGCTTTCTTAATCGGTGGGATTGGTGGTGCAATCGTCGCGTACTTTGTCATTAGTAATCTCACCCTCATTCAAGGCTTGTTTGGTTAATCAGTCATCTGAGGAATGAGCGGTGTAGACACCTCATGGAGGTGCGAAACTTAGCTTTTCGCAAGTCAGGATAGGATAAAGCATGAAGTGACGCATTAAGTCTTTCATCTTCTATCCTTGATTCTTTACCTCTATTCGGTCATCAGTTCTGAATTATGAGTTTTTAGACTGAGGACAGATTAGAAAAAATAAAGGACGCAAAGAAAAGGTTTACATAACTCTTTCTTGGCGTCCTTTACCTGTAGTGCCAAGAAAGCTCCCGCTATAACTGTATTCAGTTTAGCGGTGCTGGGGTAGGGGTGTTGAGTTTGTGAGAAATTAAGCCAAAAGTGTTCATGTCACTTAGTAGATAAGATTTTCATAAACTAACAGCTTGGCAAAGTTTGTTTTGTGGACTACTTAGGATATGCTTGAGTCATTCGCTCACAAGGTGCTGATGTCTACAATTTCAGCTTTCAGCCTTGTTGTTTTTTTGACAAAACTCCCTAGCTTTTAAAACATCCTCTTAGAAATTCTCAGGGTTCAGATCTATGTCAGTTTCTTCGGCATCGCGTTTAGAACCCAATAATTGCAGCTGATCCACAATGATAACGGGTGTGGAACGATTTGCTCCTGTAGCGCGATCGCTCCAAGTATCAAATTTTAAGGAACCTTTGACGGCAATTTGTTTGCCTTTACGTACGTAATCACCCGCTACCTGCGCTGTTTTTCCCCATAATTCGAGATTAAACCAATCAGTATGTTCGCTATCTTTTGTGCGCCGATTAACAGCAAGTGTCAATTTACACTTAACACTACCTGACTCGAAGTATTTCATATCCGGGTCAGTTCCTACACGACCGATGAGGGTGACGATATTTATACTCATGTGTGTTTTACTTAGTACAAAAGTACTTCTAATGTGAGTACCATGATAGCGAATTGCTAAGCTACATCAGAGGGTAAAATAAAAAATAATTATAATTACTTAAACAAATGATAAAAATCGTTCTGTGAAAACTCCAAAACAATACGGATACACTTACACACCCAGAGAATATAAAACAGTAGAAGCTTGAGACTGGTTAAAGATTACAAAAATATATATAACAAAACTAATCTAGTTTACTAGACTCAGGTTAAAAAACGTAATAGGATTCTGCACAATTCTCACTTGTGTTAATAGTCAAAAAATTATCGCAATTAGGGAGCGTAGAAACGCGTGGGTTTTTTAGTAGGTTTTCCTTATCGCGGGACATGGGTATTGACCTTGGTACAGCTAACACCCTCGTTTATGTATCAGGTAAAGGCATCGTTCTGCAAGAACCTTCC
>JAAUSC010000319.1 GCA_012031965.1 Scytonema sp. RU_4_4 | reverse complement strand
GAAGTAATTTTGACTGTCCTGTACGTCTGGATGAGGATTCTAGGTTTTGCCTAATAATTAAGCACAGGCTTGTCTTGGGCTGTTTTGGCAAAAGTTAGACTACCTCTTTTTTTGGCAAAGGTATTGTCACTGGATAAGTTTTTTCAAATGGTGAGTTGGCGTGAGGAGGTAGAACTGTTCCAAGGAATCTATCATAACTTGCGTGGTGAAAGTTAGAGCAGTACTCGTTTCCTCTGTGCCTTGATTATGCACAATGCTTATCTTTGGAGATATCCCCATGACTTCATCTCAAGCCCCCAATCCATCTTCCCCAGATGACAAGCGCAAAATCCGTTATGCTGTGGTTGGCTTAGGTTGGTTTGCCCAAGCCGCAGCTCTGCCCGCGTTCGCTCATACTGAAAACTCTGAACTGGTTGCCTTGGTTTCGGATGATCCAGACAAACTTGAGAAGCTTAGTAAACAATATGGTGTAGAGCGCACCTACTCCTACGAAGAGTACGAAGACTGCCTAACGAGTGGTGAAATAGATGCTGTTTACATCGCGTTGCCGAACCATTTGCATCGTGAATATACAGTGCGGGCTGCTAATCAAGCAATTCACGTGCTGTGTGAAAAGCCAATGGCAATCACTGAAAAAGAATGTGAGGAAATGATTCACGCCTGCGAAAGCAATGGAGTGAAGCTCATGATTGCTTATCGTTTGCATTTGGAGGAAGCCAATTTGCAAGCAATTGAGGTTGTGCGATCGTTCAAAATTGGTGAACCGCGCATCTTCAACTCACTCTTTGCGCAACAAGTAGAGCAAGGTAATGTTCGGATGCGAGATGCGACTGGTGGCGGTACCCTCGACGACATTGGCATTTACTGTATCAATGCAGCTCGCTACCTGTTTCAAGATGAACCGATTGAAGTTTTTGCTGTCAGTGCTAACAAGGGAGAGCAACGCTTCAGTGAAGTGGAAGAAATGACGAGTGTTATCCTACGCTTTCCTAACGAGCGACTGGCAACTTTTACCTGTAGCTTTGGTGCAGCAAAAATTTCTACTTACCAGATTCTTGGTACAAAAGGCGATTTACGAGTCGAGCCGGCTTATGCTTGGGAAGGTGAACTGAAGCACTATCTAACTATTGATGGTAAAACTCAGGAGCGCACGTTTGAACCGCATGATCAACTCGCGGCTGAATTTACCTACTTTTCAGACTGCATTTTACACGATAAAGACCCAGAGCCATCGGGAATGGAAGGGTTGAATGATGTTTGTATCATTCGTGCTCTTTATCAATCAATAGAAACTGGTAAGTTTGTGCGGCTCGATCACCTTGATCGCCATCAACGTCCTACACCAACTCAGACTATTGAACGTCCTCCAGCCCAGGAGCAGCCAGAATTGATTCATGCGGCTGATCCCTCTGGCAAGTCTTAAATCAGTCCTTAGACTATACATCACATCGTAATTTTATGCTTGTGGTTTAAGACATCCTGGTTATAAAAAGCAATCCACCTAATATTAAGTATGGGTGAAAAAGTAAAACCGCTGTACTCGAATGCTGTACAGCGGTTCTTAATTACTGCGAATTTTTAGCCTTTACTTTTTTATGATGCGAGAAAGCAGCTTAGACGATGCGTAGTGCGATTGCAAGGGAGCAAGAGACGCCTCTGGCGTATCGCCAGGGTTCATGTTCATGTACATACTTGGCGAACGAGATACTATAGCATAGTACCAAATGACTCCTTTGCTAGTCTGTCCTACAAGAAGTGAGAGATTAGCTAGTGGGGAGACGCAGAAAAAAGTGACCAGCCGTCAGGGTTGATCTGTCGGCGTAGTCGGTTACTCGTGGGTAAATACGGCTGGTCACTTTTTTAGGACTGAATGTACTAGGTACAAATCCTAAGTACTGCGGTAGAGGGTAATTCTTAATAAGGAATTATTTATAAATGTCACCTAAAGTCTCAATCATTGTTAACTGTTTTAACCAAGGTTGCTACCTTGAGCGTTCAGTAAAAAGTGTCTTATCACAAAGTTTTACTGATATTGAATGTTTAATTATAGATGATGGTTCTACTGATAACACTTGTCATGTGGCTGAGCAGCTGACAAATCTAGATAAGCGAGTGAAATACTACTATAAAGAAAATGGTGGTCTTCCCTCATCTCGGAATTTAGGCGTTCAAAAAGCACAGGGCGCATGGATTCAATGTCTAGATGCAGATGATTGGATTCATCAAGACAAAATTCAAGTTCAACTCAGCTATTTAGAAAAAACTAATCTCAATGACGATATAGTCTTTTATTGTGATTATGAACGGGTGTTTATAGATGCAAATCAAAATATTATGAACACTCAGGAAAATATTATTAGCTCGCTGACCAAAGATGAACTCATTCAACGTTTACTCATTCCCGACTTCCTTGCCGATTCACCTCATCCTGCCCTTCAGCAAGCTATGCTGATGAAAAAAAGTATCTTGAGTCAGACAAAGTTTCCAGAAGACCTTAAAGCACTGGGGGATAGACATTTTGCTGTAGATATTTTAATGGCAGGTGCAAATTTTATTTACACTCCAATGATTGGTACGTATTACACAAAGCATCAGTCAAATCGAACCAATAGTTGGAATTATATGAAAAACTATTATATTCTTTTTTATGAAAGTATTATCAAGAATTATCCAGAACTAAACAGCCTTTGTCAAACAGGTTTAGAATTCTTCTTAGACGAAGCCATTATGGAGAAAGAGGAAGAAAATTTTGAAAGATTACTAGCAATAGTTTCTATGCCAGTTCATTTACTCGACAAAAAAATCTCTATTCATCATAAAAAACAACTTAAGAATTTCTATAATATCAGAAAAATAATACCAAGTTTTCTACTCTACGAAAAGTATCGCGGTTATCGCACAAAGAAACTATTCTCTATGTTGTCTAAAAAATCAGTTTTTTAACAGTTATCAGTTATCAGTTATCAGTTTCATCATTTGCGTTTAGGTCCCCATCAATTGGACCTAAAGTGTTGGTGGTTATAAATAGCCTTTGTGAAGTATCTCAACCTCACGCGAATCTAGGTTGAGTACTTCACTCCGTACATAATGTTTCTAGCAAACTACCTCGGTCTTCCTAAAGTCGTCATATATAACACAACTTCAGCAGCAGGAATACCAAGTACTTCATTCACTTGATCATCAAAGAAACCGCCAATACCGCTGACACCTAAACCAAGGTGAATAGCAGCTAGGTTAAGCCTTTGTCCCAAATGACCAGCATCCATGTGTAGATAACGGTAAACGCGATCGCCATACTGACCCACCGCTGATTCTAAATCCGCTGTATGAAAAACGACTGCGGCGGCATCTCGTCCTAATTCTTGTCCTAAACACAAAAAGTGTAACTCTCGTCTGAAGTTTTTAAAACGAATTTGTCGCAATTCTTGTGCTTTTGGCGCGTAATAGTAACAGCCTACCTCAAGACCTTCTACTCCAGAAACAGCAATAAATGTTTCAATTAAATTTAGGTCAAAGTAATCAGTCGAATGATCAAAACCTTGGTCAACATAATTTTGAGGTTGGTAAGAAAAATCCAGTAAGGCTTTTAGTTCATCAAACGTTAAATCACGACCACTATAGGCACGGGTAGAACGCCGCTTGAGAATAGTCACTTCGAGCCCATCCAATTTTTCTCCCCAGTTGATAGGCTGACTAACGGTAGGAATTTTTTCACAGAAAGGGAAGTTATATTTATCCTTTATGGGCTTTTCTTGGTTGATTTTAGGTGAAGTGAACTGACCCCTTGTTCCTGGTTGAATTTGCGTGCAGTAATGAAAATACTTCAGCAGTTCACCATCGGGAATATGAGGATAGTTAGTTTGCGTAGCAGAGGGTAAGGTTGTTCGTCCTGTGCGTATGTTTTGCTTGATATCCAGCAAGTCTGCTAGGGGGAGAACGGCGATCGCACCTTCTTGTTGAGGATCGATATATAAAAGTTCATTCACCGCCTCATCAACAAAGCCACCAATGAGGTGAGGGCGATAGTGAGTCATAGCGCCAGCTAACTCAATGTTACCTAACAGGTGTCCTGTATCCAAAAAAATTCTTCGGTAAGCCCTATCTTCATATCGCCAAGCGGAACGATAGAAAACCGCAGTAATAATTATTGCTAACTGGGTCCTTTCCAAAGTAGGATGCCAGAAACAAGCTTCTTGTAGCTTTTGCCAAACATCACTTTCCCAATAAGCGATAAGAGAGTGAGTTCGACACTGGTAGTTATACACTCCCCCTGGCAAAAACGGAGTACCACGAGAAACAACATATATCTCCGCAGGGTACAAGCCACCTGCACTAGGTGCGGTTCTCAAATAAACCGTATTTCCCATAGAAGGCATTTTTGCTGTGACTCCATAGCTACAAAAGAGTAGCCGTGACAGCCTTTGGCACCACGGAACTTTTGGTTCATCAACAAAAGCTTCGGGTTTCTGTTGGATATAGGGTTTGAGGTCAAAAGTAGAGCCGATTTTGTACTCTTTAAACGGCACGGGTTGCTTAGACCAGTCTAACCCCTTACCCTTAGAGGTGATAGTCTGCGGGTCGTACTTAGTTCGTTCGTGGTAGTGCTGAGCAATTGATTGACGTAGTTCTGGCATAAGAGCTTAAATATGCTTCTGCTACATATCTTGGCATTCTAGAGGCTCATCATTTCGTCTTAATTAGTACAAATAATGAGCAAATAAAGGTGTTTAATTTTTGATTAAAAACGCAAAATTCCAATTTTTTCTTTTTTATTTTCAATTTTTTCTTTTTTATTTACAAAACTTTTTAAAAGTCGAGGTATCAGGATAAAACAATTGCAAATCATAAATTTAAGATTAAATTTTTCGGTTTTTGATTTTTTTCACACCCTGACACCCTTATAAGGATGGCTGGCTGAAAACCCCGGAGGAACAGGCACTACGTGCCGAATTCCGTGCTTTAGACCGGGGCGGGGGTCTTACACGTAAAAATTTTGGGCAGCCTAAGAAAGCGGGAAGCCTTTCAGTTGCGCGGAGCGCTGGATAGCTCCGCCTCCGGTCTATGTTTCGTTAATTAGTATTCCAAGACGAGTACCCGTTCTAATAAGGCTGCCCAAAATTTTCGAGGTCGAGGTCTGTGTAGAAGGAAGCGGAACCTTATTAACAACACAGATACCCGACTAGCCCCAGTAGGGGGCGCTGCGCAAACGTAGACAGATCAACCGAGAAAGGTTCCGCTTCCTTCCGGACAAAGTGCGTGGACAATGCGTCGGATGAAAGCCGCCGACGCAGGATTTATCCTGCCTTGACACAATTTTTCAGTATTTTCACACATGGTTATGCTAGCATAACTAGCATAA
>JAAUSC010000108.1 GCA_012031965.1 Scytonema sp. RU_4_4 | reverse complement strand
GTGTTTAAGACTCTCGTCACGAGTCTTTGAGACTCTCCGACGAGTGTTTAAGACTCTCGCACGAGTGTTTAAGACTCTCCGACGAGTGTTTAAGACTCTCGCACGAGTGTTTAAGACTCGCCGACGAGTGTTTAAGACTCGCTCACGAGTGTTTGAGACTCGCCGACGAGTCTTTGAGACTCATCGACTCGCAATACGGTTCGGACACGCCCGCAGGCGATCGCCTAATATTGCCTAATATAAAGACGGTACTCTGTGCGATCGCCTCGCCTAAAGAAGACAAAAACTATACTTTTCAAACAACCTCTTAGGAACTACTGTTTTTTCTAGTGCTGATTCCGAATGCAGAAAATGCAGTCGTTGATATTCGTAAACTGCGTGATTACTGCTTAAATCAAGAGCATGATGACGGAAAACACAAAGCTCGGCTCTTCTCATCGAAACTGGGTATGACGGCTGATGATGCTGAACAATTGCGACAAATTCTTCTAGAAATTGTCAAAACTCATTCGGCTTAACTGGGAAGACAGGATGAGTTTGGACAACGCTACATCCTTGATTTCCAAATTGAATGGCAAGATAGAAGTGGAATTATCCGGAGTGGCTGGATTATCGAACATGATTCTGAGATTCCGAGATTAACGACTTGCTATCCTCTGTAATACTTGGAGGCGAGATGAGATGACAACCAATTCAGTCAAATTGCTTGATGTGGTAGCTTTGACAGTAGACCTTCCCGAATATAATCTGTGGCGTGGACAAGTTGGTACGGTGGTTGAGATGTTGGCGGGTGGTACTGCTTTTGAGGTTGAATTTAGCGACCATCGCAACGGACGCACTTATGAATCAATTGGTTTGCGTCCAAATCAGATTATGGTATTGCACTTTGAGCCTAATTAACAGTTATCAGTTATCAGTTACCAGTTATCAGTCATCAGTTTTTTGTGTACTGTGTACTGTTATAAGACTGGCGATTATGCGTAAGAGTTGCAAATTTTCACGGATTATGCACAAGTTTTTAGAAGCGGTTCGGATACGCCCGCAGGCGATCGCCTAATATAGCGGTTATCAGTTGGGTACAATACATCAAAGAATTAAGGAACCGCAGATGGACGCGGATGGACGCAGATAAATTTGTATTTGATTCAAATGAGAAGCGCTATATTGCCTAATATAAAGACGGTACTCTGTGCGATCGCCTATAATTGTGCAATCTTATCTCTCGTCAGCAAGCACGAGATTGGTATGTGCAACAGAGGAATGTGGGGTGAAGAGGTGTTTATTTGATATCGTCGCAGAGAGTGCGATCGCCCTTTGCCTTCGGATTATTCTTGAGATAATCACGTGCTACGTTGCAACCAAGCGCTATTAGTTCATATAAATTCGACGTTCCTACTTCATTCTGAACATCACGATCATCATTATCATTATTTAGAATATCAGAGCTAGGATTATTAACCAATCGTTTCAATCGTTTACCCGCCTTCAAACTTTCGAGTAATGCATCTAGCTGTTTGTTAGTGAGACTACTATTATCCCATTCAAGCATCTTTAGCAAAGTACCGTCACGTCTCCAGAGCCGAACAGTATTATCAGCACTAACTACAGAAATTGTCTGACTATCAGGGCTAAAGCTGATGCTGGTGATATTACTGCTATCCCCTTTAAGCGTTGTGATTAACGTGCCATCCTTTTTCCAGAGTTTGGCAGTTCCGTCTTCACTGGCTGTGGCAAGTGTTTGACCATCCGGACTGAAACTGACGCTGCTTACTGGCTTATTATTTTCTCTAAGAATTACAAGTTCCTTACCGCCGAGGCTCCAAAGTCTCGCAGTTCCGTCTTCACTAGCTGTGGCAATTCTCTGACCGTTGGGGCTGAAGCTAATACTAGTGACACTACTGCTATGCCCTTTAAGCACTACTAGTAAATTACCGTTTGTATCCCAGAGTTTGACAGTTTTTTCCTCACTAGCTGTGGCAATTCTCTGACCGTCGGGGCTAAAAGTTACAGTTGAGGGTGCTTTGATATTTGCTAGTAACTTTTTAGGTAAATTGACCTCTCGGTTCCAGAGTTTCACTGTAGTATCATCGCTAGCAGAGGCAATTCTCTGGCTATCAGGACTGAAACTTACTCCGTTAACAGCTCTGCTATGCCCCTTGAAGGTAGCAATATTTCTGCCATAACGACTCCAAAGCTTAACTGTGTTGTCATAACTACCAGAGGCAATCGTCTGACCGTCAGGACTGAAGCTAACACTACTAACACTACCGCTATGCCCTGAAAACGTTGTGAGTAACTTGCCATCCTTGTTCCAAAGTTTGACAGTTTTATCCTCGCTAGCAGAGGCAATTATACTACCGTCAGGGCTGAAATTGACGCTTGTGACACTACCGCTATGCCCTGAAAACGTTGTGAGTAACTTGCCATCCTTGTTCCAAAGTTTGACAGTTTTATCCTCACTAACAGAGGCAATTGTACTACCGTCAGGGCTGAAATTAACGCTTAAAACCAAATTAACATGTCCCTGCAAACGGTTACGCTCTCTAACTCCGTAAACTACTTTACGCAATGTTTTTACAACCTGATTGTTAGAATCAGCTTTTACCCAAACGGCTCGTTGCAGTTGTCTGCCTGCCCTCAAACTTACAATTAATGCATCTAACTGTTTATTTGAGAGAAGAAATACTTCTGAAGTCGCACGGAGTGCATTGATTTCGTTTATTTCTGCTCGTTTTCTTTGGGATTCTGCTTGCAGCGCAAATCCTACTGCTGATACTGTTGATATTGCTAGTATGAAGCCTGCTGCAACTGCTACCCTTAGTTGCCATTTTAAAATCCGATTTAGTCTTGCATCACTATGTTGACGCTGTTCTCTTTCTCTTTCAAGTTCTGCTAATAATTCTGTTCCCCGTTGCTGACGAACAAAGGGAACCAAATAATCATGTACTAACTGATAACGGTCAGTTGGAACTGCTGGTATTTTAAATACTAACCCAGATTTGACTAAAATTAATAAGACTAAATCGAGTTTTTCTGCTTTTACGTCTAACTCTAATTCCAAATCAGCACGAGTTTTTAAAGGGCGAGTGTTGTTCTCATCTGTGAGTAAATACAACACCAGTTTGGCGATTTGCTCGTTTTCAGTTCCGCAATCTTTGACGACTTCTTCTAAAAATCTTCCTACAAGTGCTTCTTTGGGACCATGTTCTTGATATTGTGCCAAGGTTGTGATTTTCTCTGTTTGCAGTTGTGTCCCTACAACCTGAAACTCAATCGGGCGGATTTCGCCAAAATCACCTGCTAAATCTTCTACTAATGCATCAATAAGTTCTGCGTCTAATAATAATTTGGTTGTGTGAGTAAAGCTTTTAATTAATGCTTTGGCATCTTTTCGGGAAAAATTACCTAAGTAATAAAGAATATCTTTGTCAAGAATGTTGTTATTAATGACTTCTAAATTTGTGAGGCGTTCGTTACACTCTAGGAGATAATAGAGATAATCTTCTCGTAATGACAAGATGACTCTGGCATGGGGAACATCTAAGCATTCCCGCAAAAAGTTATAAAAGGTGAGTCTTTGTTTTGGGTCTTTGTAAACGAAGAAAAATTCTTCAAATTGGTCGAAAATTAATACAGTTAGGAGTTCATTATCTGCATTTATTTGCAACTGGTTGAGGATGAAGTTGACTGTATCTGTTGTTTCCTTCTCTTGTTGGGAAGAGTTTTGGGGAGAGGTTCGCCTTTGGGGAGTCGCCTCAACCAAACGTTCTCTCAATTCCCGAATCCAATCAGGATAAACTTGCTGTAGAACAGTTACAACATCACGGGTCCCAATTGCTCTATTTTTCAAGACTGGTATTAAGCCAGCTTGTAAAATCGAACTTTTGCCTACACCGGATTGTCCATAAATAATCGTCAGCTTATGATCTGGACGGGCTACACGTTCGACGAGGCGCTTGATATCTTGCTCTCTTCCTGTCGCAGCGATTTCTTGAGCAACTGTCTGTTGCTGTTCTACCAGGACTAAAGCGGGGTTTGTCACCTGTTGCTTTGGCTGTAATCGTCCCGCACCGATAAAAGCACGGATACCATATGTTTGCTCGTTGGATCGCAGTTCTAATTTAATATGAAATGCTTTGAGATATTCACTTTGTTTGAAGTAACAGTCGTGTAACTCCCACAAAATCTGAATGTAAAGCTCTGGATCATACTGTGATTTGGTTCGTGCTTTTGCTGTTTCTAAGGTAGTTATGGCTTCTTTTTTCTCACTAAGTGCTATTTGTGCTTTTGCTAAGGCTAATAAATACCAGCCTTGGTGAGAAGATTGCTCCCATTCTAAATCGGCGATTGTTTCTGATGATACAGATTTTTCTGCAGTAGATGCTGCATTATCCAAAATCGCTAAAGCTTCTTGTGCTGATTCTTGAGCTTGTTTCCAAGCGGATTTAGCAAGTGCTACCTCAGCTAGAAAGCCATATGCTCTGGCTAATCTAAACTGATGCGGGTAGGTTTGATGCAAAGTTCTTGCTCTGTGAGCAACGGGTTCTAATTCATCCCAGCGCTGCATACGTTGCAGGATTGCTCCTAAACCATTGATAAAATTAGCTACTAAATCCTCACGGTTAGCTTGCTCAAATACGGTTATACATTCTTGAAAATAATCTTTAGTCGTTGCATGAGCATGCTCGCTCTCCACATGATTTAATACAGCATAGGTACGCCACCACAAACCCATGCAGTAGAGTAGACAGGCGCGTCGTTCCAACATTTGCGGAAGTGGGGCATCGGTGTTCGGCAAAAGTGCTAAACTACGTTCGTAATGTTGCCGAGACTGCTCCATTGAACCACGAGTATCTCGACCTAAGACAAATTCTAAACTCGCTTCAATTTCTGGGTGTAACGTGACGCCGCGATTTTGCAATTCTACTCGCGCTAACTCTAATTCGGTGCGTCGTGGGGAACCAATTCCCAGGTTAAGGGCGGTGCTATCAAGAAATCTTCCTGCACCTACCTGTAGAACTTTGGCAAAAACTTCATCAGCTGTTTGCTGGATATATTGAATCAAATCTTCAGTCGGGATAGCAAATTCAACTGTTGTTGTCCAGCTTTGGAAGTCAGGCGCTAAACGAATCAGCTTTTGCAGCACCTCATCTGTTACCCAAAACACCATAGAAAAGGGAAAATTTTTGCGAAACTCTTCCCTGATTTGGTTTGCACCTCTGAGCATAAAATCAATAGCTTTCACTGACTCTAAGCCAGAGACAATTAATGCTTCGGGACGTTCGTTACCCAGTTCTGCTTGAATTGTTGTGTAGAGGGTTGTCGCAGACTGTTCTAGAATTATCTCGCGGATTTCTACGGGACAGGATGCTTGCAATTCTTGTGTCAGTCGTCGTCGCAAACTCGCAGAATTACAGAGTGCCAAAATCAGCGAAAATTCTCCTCTAGAACTTTCAATTGCCCAAGTTAATTCTTGTAGAGAGTTTTGGTTAAAAGCTGCAATATTTTTGATTTGCCCCTGCTGATTCATAACATTGAGTGATTAGTTGTTAGTCCTTCTACTTACATCTTGCACCAGTATCAACAACGAGGCTGAGCCTCGATATCTCTTCCCAGGCTCAGCCTGGGAACGAGGGTTGGGAGGCTCAGCCTCCCGATTATTGAGAATGGTGCAAGTTATCAGTCTACTAACCATTTCTTAAAACTCTGCGGCTTCTGCCAAAATCGGATTTATATCAAACCAAGAGCCTTCCGAGTCACAATATTCATATACAAATCGGCTGTGAACTAAACTGCGATAGTCTTCGTCTCCCCGCACCTGCTTATTTTTTTCCACCTGTCGCAGCAATTCCCATTCATCGTTTGTAATTGCTAATTTCATTTGATTGCTACGTGCTTTGACCACACTTTCCAATATGTTCTTTGAAAGGGGAAGCCGACGTTCTTTTTTAATCCAATCATAAAGCAACATGAGTAACTCGCGGACATGACCACCACTCACACGACACAATAGTTCTAAAGTTCCTGGAGTGTCAAAAACATCTTTAATGAAATCTAAACGATATCCTTCTGGTACATGTGGAAAAGCTCTTGCTAGCACCATTTGTTTGAGTAAATATATTCCTTCGTGAGAAACACTACCGTCTCGTTGCAGCACAGGTACCATTGGTAGTACTTTGGGATTGACCATAAATCGCTGGCTTAATCTTTCTATATCATTTGAAAATCTCAAAGAAAGGGGCATAGTATAAACAACATGGCAGTTAAGTTGACGTAACTGTTCCCCCCGATCTACAAAAAGATATTCTGGTTGTGGTCTTCCCCAGGGTTTTTGAGAATTCTCCACACGATCGAGATTATCAACAATGACCACGAGTCCTTTTTTACCCCGTTGCTTGAGTTTCTCAACAGCAGGTTGCAGTAGTTCCTCATTAATTGAGTCTAAAATTCCTTTGGTTCGGGGACCGAGATATTCTCTTAATTTATTGCGGAGTTCTGGACTGCTTTTTGCTTTGGCTGTAATCTTACCAATACCCAGCGGAATTGATGCTTCAGCCGAGACTTCTAATTCTGCTTGGAAGAGTTTGGTGATACCTTGAAGTAAGCTTTTCAACCCTTTAGGTTCACTGAGTTCCAGTGTTTCAAAGGTTTCAAGACTTTCACTGACTCGACGGGCGACCGCCAACATAATATCAGCAATATCCACATCACCCAATTCCAAGTCTTGACTGGACTCGAAATAAACGACAAAAAAATCTTTTTCCTCTAATTCTGCTTTTAACCGCAACAGTTCTGTAGACTTCCCACAGCCGATGTGTCCCGTGAAGAGTTCACAAGTCGGCTCATCAGGCGAAAAAAATGTAATATTTTCTTTTAACTCTTCAATTATCCTGCCACCCCGCACCGAGGCGAAATCAATATAATATTGTCTATCCAGAGGATTGCTTACCACTAAGGTCTTGCTTGGGTTGCAAGCCAGGTAAAACTTCTGCAAGTCCAGCTTCATAAACTACTATGCAACAAGGCTGATCTTTATTATCTACCGCAATCCTGTGATGCATTCCGAAAAAATATTGAATATTCTACTAAAATGTCTAAAATCAAAAAAACAAAACAACAGCATACAATATTACAAAAACTCAAATGGCGCACAGGAATATTATTTGCTGTTTTACTAAGTATCATCTTGCTTTCCATTCCAAAAGCCATACCGCAGCAACCAGTAGTCCTGAGTATGTTGATGACTGCTCCTGATGCTCAACCTTGGAAGCAAGGCATTATCAAAGACTTTGAAGCAAAAAATCCCGGCATTCGTATTAATCTTATTGAAGGTCCAAATGCGACAAATTTACTGGAAGACCTGTATACTTCAGCATTTATCTTGGGAGATTCTCCCTATGATTTGGTAAATATGGATGTTATTTGGGGACCTAAGTTTGCTTCTGCTGGATGGTTGTTAGATTTGAGCGATCGCCTAACTAAAGAAGAGTTAACAGCATTTTCGCCCAAAGATGTAGAAGCGGGACGTTACGAAGGTAAGCTCTACAGAGTTCCCGTGCGTAGTGATGTCGGAGTCCTCTATTATCGGAAAGATTTGCTCAAGCAAGCAGGCTTTGAAGCACCAGAGACATTTGCAGATTTACTCAAAATTTCTAAATCCTTAAAAGAGCAAAGAAAAGTTAATTGGGGTTACCTTTGGCAAGGTCGTCAATATGAAGGATTAGCTGCCATGTTTGTCGAAGTTTTGCAAGGTTTTGGTGGATTTTGGGTAAATCCTGATAATTTAGAAGTTGGGCTAGATAAACCAGAGACATTAAAGGCGATCGCCTTTCTCAAAGACACGATTCAAGAAAAAATTTCTCCACCTGGAGTCACAACATATATTGAAGAAGATACAAGACGCATATTTCAAAGTGGTCAAGCAGCATTTTTACGGAGTTGGCCCTATGTTTGGCCCTTAGCGAATGCTGAAGATTCTCCTCTCAAAGGTAAAATTGCAATTAAACCAATGGTTGCGACCCCTGGTAACAGTGCAGGAGCGTGTTTAGGTGGTTGGGGTTTGGGAATTTCCAAATCCTCTAAACATCCCAAAGAAGCTTGGAAAGCAATTCAATACTTTACCAGCGAAGAAGCACAGCGCCAATTTATTTTGAAATCAGGTTATGTACCAAGCCGACGCTCACTGTTTACAGACCCACAAATTGTTAGTAAATACCCTCACTATCCTCAATTACTTGAAATAGCTGATCAAGCCGTGTTACGTCCGCCCATAGCTCAATATGCTCAAGCATCAGATATTTTACAACGTTACCTGAGTGCTGCACTCACAAATCGCATGACTCCTGAAAGCGCCATGCAAGCTGCTGCTAGTGAAACCAGGCTACTACTAAAGGCTAAAGGCTAATTGATGAGAGACTTTGTATACAAGGTTTCTACCATAACTAATGACTCATGACTAATTGACTCATGACAAATCTACAAACAATAAGAAGTCGAGAACAACGAACAGCGTGGATTTTCTTGCTACCCGCTTTGCTGTTACTCTTATTTGTCTTCGGCTATCCAATAGTTCGTGCTTTTTGGTTAAGTTTCTTTACTCAAAATTTGGGAACGAAGCTGCAACCCATCTTTTCTGGTTTTAGCAATTACGTGCGGATGTCGGGGGATGGTCGTTTTTGGCAAAGTTTCGGGACGACAACAATATTTACTTTCTCAACTGTGTTACTAGAGCTACTGCTAGGATTAGGTATAGCCTTGGTGTTGAACAAGCAGTTTTTTGGCAGAGGGGTGGTACGTACAATTGCCATTCTACCTTGGGCTTTGCCTACTGCCCTCATTGGTCTTGCTTGGGCTTGGATTTTTAATGACCAATTTGGAGTTGTCAATGATATTCTGCTGCGGCTAGGTTTGATTCAAACTGGAATTAACTGGTTGGGAGACCCGACATTGGCAATGATAGCTGTGATAGTTGCAGATGTGTGGAAAACGACTCCGTTTATCAGTATCTTGCTATTAGCTGGTTTGCAGTCGATTTCATCCGACTTATACGAAGCTCACACGATTGATGGCGCAAAACCCTGGCAAAGCTTCTACCAAATTACCTTACCTCTGTTGATGCCGCAAATTCTCATCGCCACCTTATTTCGGTTTGCTCAGGCTTTTGGAATTTTCGACTTAATTGCTGTGATGACTGGGGGTGGTCCTGGTGGTGCAACGGAGGTCGTATCTCTCTATATCTACTCTACCGTCATGCGCTACTTAGATTTTGGGTACGGAGCAGCTTTAGTTGTTTGTACGTTCATGTTGCTCATTGGGGCGGTAGCTATTGCTAGTTTTTTGCTCAATAAATCTCGTATCAATACTTTTTAACCCACATTCCGCACCCAGTGGTGTCACAATTAGACATTTTTGAAAAAGAATCTAAAACTCTTGCGCTGTCTGGGTTTATGCTTGATTTCTGGAGATGTCTATCGGTTATTACGGCGACGATAAACCGCAGATTTTACAACCAGGTAAGGTACTAACCGTAGAATCAGGACTTTATATTGTGCCAGATACCAAGCTAGCAGAAGTTAAGAGAGTAGTCACCTCTGCGTCTATTCGTTTTGAGCAAACCATCGTCGAATCAACTCCACCTGAAAGCGAAAACCGTCCTCTACTTCTTCAATCAACTCCCGTTGCAACAGCAGTTTAAAAGCGCTTTTCGATACATCAGGAAGTTGTTTTAATATAGTATTTCTATTAAGTATGACCCCTTCTCCTTGTGCTGCTAAGTACTTCAGGATAGCTAACCCAGCAGCGTCTACACAGCTTGGGCTGCCCAGCGTTGGCGACTAGTGGTTAAATATTTTAGAGCAGCTTTTCCCTCAACTGGGTTACGTTCGTTTACTAAAAGCAGGTGCTTGTCTAAGCCAATTAGGGGTATGCGCTGCCACTCATCCCAAAAAGCAGAATGCCAACGCAAGAGACTGATATCTTTACCTATGCGTCCTTTGTCAAGTCGATGAAGCAGCATAGTCCATAGTTGCAGCAATGGGTAGGATACCCAAGGTCGCCATGAGTTAATAGTTACTCCCACGCCAAACGCCACGCCGCTCGCCACGCCTAACACCACGCCGCTCGCCACGTCAAACGCCACGCCAAACGCCACGCCTGTCACGCCAAACGCCACGCCCCTCGCCACGAGAAGCACTATTTCTTCTAATGATTTACCCAATACCAAAAACACCAAGCCAAAACTTAAATTAGCAAGGGGGGGTAAGACCAAGTACCCCTGTATCAGCAGCCACCACAAAGCCAGATTACGCCATCGTCCTCGTCTCAACAGAAAAAATAGAGATGAGTCTGGTTCTAAATTAGGATCAATACGCTTGAGGTGGTTACGCCACGCTTTTGGACGGAAGAATAGCCAGAACAGCAGTTGCAGGCTACCCAGTATCAAATTGGGGTGCTGTTCAGGTGCATCGGTGTAGATTTTGGAGTAGTCGATGAGGGGTGTCATCAGAAATTTAAACTGAAATTCTGTCATTGCGAACGGAGCGCTAGCAAAGTGAAGCAATCTCCCCCTCACGCTAAATCGAGATTGCTTCGCTCCACTTCGTTACGTATGCCCAGAGGGCACGCTACGCTAACGCAATGACATTGTGTGACTTTACAAATCATCATATAAGTCTTTCCATTCTTGATTAAGACTATTAACTAAATCAATCTTCTTTTGCCTAGAACCAGCTTTAATCTGTTTTTCTCTACTAATTGCTGTGTAGGCATCTTCAAATATCTCGTAGTAAACTAATTTGGTAATATTGTATTTTTTAGTAAACCCATCTATTGATTTTGATTTGTGTTCGTAAACTCTTCTTTGTAAATCATTAGTTACTCCTGTATAAAGGACGTTGTTATACTTGTTGGTCATAATATATAAATAATACTGCTTATTCATTTTCAACACTATATTGAGAAAATATATGTGACTCAAGTCAAAATTTTTAATTGCTTCGCTTAACTCCATTCTGTCTGTATGCCTACAAGCTAAGGGAATGCAATGACATTTTATGCTTCATCAATACTTCGAGTTTCTTATAATTATTGCAGCACTTCCCAATCTTCCGGAGGTACAGCAGGCTCAAATGGATCATCATAGCGAATGACTGTGCCGTGCAGTGGGTTTAGCAAAACATTTCTCATAGTTCGGTTAACAAAACTAAGATAATCACTTAATTCTTGATATTCATTCAATTCTTTTTCTTCTTCAGAAGTTAGAGCAGATTCTTTTTGTTTATTTATTAATGTTTCAATTTGTTCTTGTACTATGCTAGAAGCGCGAAATATTGGTACTCCCTCTACTAACTCTATGCGGACAGCGCCGTCGATTGGCAAACTATTGGGTAAGTGATGCAGCTTTAGGGGGAAATTAGTTGTCATGGCATTTATCTAAAATGGGGGCATTCAGTTTGGTTATTTACTTTGGGAGCATCCCAATTTTGCAAAAATATGTTTGTCATTGCGTTCGCGCAGCGTGCCCTCTGGGCATACGGAGCAAAGCGGAGTGAAGCAATCTCAAAAGTTTGCGATTGCTTCGCTTCACTGCGTTGCGCTCGCAATGACAATTAATCATCTGAGTTTGATATAACTTGCACATTTGGGATGCTCCCTTTACTTTTAGTTTATCTCGACAACAAATGAGCAAATAGCTCTATCTGTCGCAACCCCTCTTCCCGCCAGTCGCCAGTCTCCCCATCTTCTAGACTAAACAATCTTTCCCGACAAAGAATTTGCAATAATAGTGGCAAGCATTGACTTTGTTGCAAAATCCACTCTACATCTTCCTCAGCAAAAGCAATCGGCGAACTAGCTACCAATTCCCGTGCTTCTACCTCTGTCAACGCTCCCAAAGTTGTGGTATAGCCGAAAATATTGAAGAAGGGTGAACTATGCCCTGTATTGCGAGCAAGTTCAATTGGTGATTCGTGGGTAGCTAAGACGAACGCCAGATTTCCCCTTGTGTGGTTCGTCGCTAATGAACGCAAACTCTCCCAAAACTCATCATCTAATTCTGGACAACGTTGCAAGCCCACACCAATTTCATCTAGTAAGATGACTGTGGGGTTATGCAAATGATCACTGACTATATCCATTAAGGATTGTTTTTGGAAATTTCACACGTGTAGAGACGTTGCCTTCGGGGATGACCTGCGGTCACGCTGCGCTAACGCCAGTCGCCTGCGGAGGAGCCAGTACTGCAGGAGGGTTTCCCTCCGTAGGTATCTGGCGTTGGAAACCCTCCCGCAGCGCTGGACTCACATGCAACGTCTCGGAGCAAGGTTATCGTTCTTGCAAATTATCTGATTTGAACCGTATTGCTCTGTACGTGAGGAAAATCTTCCTACACCACACAATTCAACTCAACGGCTTTTTGAGAGAAACGGCTATTCTCCCGATAGTCCACAGGACAATCTATCACTGCTGGGACATCCTGTGCTAAAGCTTCTTTCAGGATAGGTACCAAATCAGTCGTCGATTCAACGCGGTAGCCTTTTAGACCCATACTTTCAGCAAATTTGACAAAATCAGGATTGCCAAAATGCACAAAAGATGACCTACCTTTGCCGAAGTAATTTTCTTGCTTCCACTCAACTAAGCCATAACCACCATCATTAAAGATGAGGGTGACAAAAGGTGTACCAACACGTAAAGCTGTTTCTAATTCCTGGCAATTCATCATAAAGCCACCATCACCAGTTGCAGCAACAACTTTGCGGTTGGGATGCACAAGTTTTGCGGCGATCGCCCCAGGAATAGCAATACCCATTGCTGCAAAGCCATTGGAAATAATGCAAGTATTAGGACTATGGCAGTGATAATGACGGGCAATCCACATTTTATGTGCGCCAACGTCAGAAATAACGATATCTTCTGGTCCCATCACTTGTCGCAAGTCATAAATTAACTTTTGAGGCTTAATGGGAAACCCGTCATCATTAGCATATTGCTCGTAGTCAGCACGGATATCTGCCCTAAGGCTGATAGCATAAGGATTAGGCTTACCCTCCCGTTCTGCAAACTTTAAGATTTCAAAGAGGGAATCAGAAATATTTCCTACGACTTCAACATCAGGGATATAACTACTATCAATTTCTGCAGGGGTTACGCCAACATGAATAATCGGAATTTTCCCATCGGGATTCCATTTTTTAGGAGAAAACTCAATCAAATCATAGCCAATGGCAATCACTAAATCTGTGCTGTCAAAGCCACAGGTAATGAAATCTCGCTGTTGCAATCCTACTGACCACAAGGCTAAGGAATGAGTGTAGGGAATCACACCTTTACCCATGAAAGTGTTAGCAACAGGAATGTTCATCTGATTGGCAAATTGTGTGACAGCATCGCTTGCTTGGTCACGAATTGCCCCATTGCCAACTAAAATAATTGGGTTAACTGCTTGGGAAATTGCTGCAGCTGCTGCTCTGATACTTGCAAAAGAAGCGAAGGTTTTTTCGATGTTGTCCTTACGTAAAGGATTGCCTTCTGCGGGCATAGCGGCAATATTTTCTGGCAAATCAATGTGAACTGCGCCCGGTTTTTCACTTTGCGCCCGCTTAAATGCTTTTCGTACAAGTTCTGGCGTAATACTGGGGCGTACAATCTGTTTATTCCACTTTGTCACCGGGGCAAACATCGCCACCAAATCTAAATATTGATGAGATTCGATGTGCATTCTATCTGTACCTACCTGTCCCGTAATTGCCACTACAGGCGCACCATCGAGGTTAGCATCTGCAACCCCTGTCATCAAGTTTGTTGCTCCTGGACCAAGAGTCGAAAGACAAACTCCTGCTTTCCCTGTTAGACGTCCGTAGACATCTGCCATGAATGCTGCACCTTGTTCGTGACGGGTGGTAATAAATTGAATGGAAGAATGTTTGAGCGCCTCTAAAACATGTAGATTTTCTTCCCCAGGGAGTCCGAAAACGTATTGCACTCCTTCATTTTCCAAGCACTGTACGAGTAATTCAGCTGTGTTCATATCTCCTCTGATTATTCCTCTGGGTTGATTGCACCTGATGTGGTTTGTTATTTCACCCACACAGTTTTAACATTGACGAACTCATGTATACCTTGGATACTCAATTCCCTGCCATATCCAGAACGCTTGATACCACCAAAAGGCAAGCGGGGGTCGGACTTCACCATACCGTTGATAAATACCGAACCTGCTTCGATTTCTTCTATCAGGCGATCGCGTTCTTGGGAGTTTGTTGTCCAAGCACTCGCGCCTAAGCCAAATGGTGTGGCATTAGCGATTTTTATCGCTGCGTCAATATCTGGTACACGAAATAACATCGCGACTGGACCAAAAAACTCTTCCTGGGCGACTGGATTATCTGGGGAAATATCTGTGAGAATGGTTGCTGGATAGAAGTTACCGGGACGATCTGATAAAGGATGTCCACCTGTCAAAACTTTTGCTCCACTCTTGACACCTGCTTGCACTTGCTGGTCTAAGTCTTTAAGAATATCAGGAGTTGCTAATGGACCTAAGTCAGTTTCGCTTTGCATCGGATCGCCAACTTTCAGCGCTTGGAATTTTTCTAGTAATAGCTTTTCAAACTTGTGTGCTATTGTCTCAACGACTATAAAACGTTTCGCTGCAATACATGATTGCCCATTATTCAACATTCGCGCTGTCGTTGCGGTAGCAACTGCTGCCTCTAGGTCTGCACTTTCTAATACAATAAACGGGTCACTTCCTCCCAATTCCAGGACGGTTTTTTTAATCTGTTTTCCTGCTGCAACGGCTAGACTTGCTCCGGCTGGTTCGCTTCCTGTCAACGTTGCTGCTTTAACTCGGTCATCACTCATTAAGTCAGCAACTTTTGCAGCACCTATCAATAGAGTTTGAAATACACCTTTTGGAAAACCTGCTCTTTGTATAATTCCTTCGATTGCCAAAGCACACTGCGGTACGTTGGAAGCGTGTTTGAGTAATCCCACATTTCCTGCCATCAAGGCTGGTGCAACAAAGCGGAACACTTGCCAAAAGGGAAAATTCCACGGCATGACTGCGAGGATGACACCTAATGGCTGGTATTTTATAAAACTATGACTTGCATCTGTTTTTACTGAAGTGTCAGCCAGGAATTCAGCAGCATGTTCAGCGTAGTAGCGACAGACGAGGGCACATTTTTCCGCTTCGGCGATCGCCGAAGTGAAAGGCTTACCCATCTCCAGCGTCATAATCTTGGCAAAATCTGCTTTTTCCTGCTCTAAAATCTCACCAGCTTTTTGCATCCAAACAGAGCGCTCTTGAAAAGAAGTGTTGTGGTACTTCTCAAAAGCCTGTTGTGCCAAATCTAGTTTCTGAGCAATTTCTGTATCACTTAATGGCTCAAAAGTTTTTAGCAACTCCCCAGTTGCAGGATTAATTGTGGCGATCGCCATACCCTGACCTCCCCGTAAAAATATTACCTGAGGTAGCATCCATTATGTTGTAGATACCCATTACGGAAGCTACTTCTCAAATTGTAGTCTTTCAAAAAATGCTCACTTTACTTATATTAAAATTTCGCAATTAAAATTGAAACAAACTATACATAATATATATGTATTTATGCTTACATTTTTGCTAAGGGAAGACCAAAAAATAAATTATCCATAGTCGTAGTCGTAGGGTGCGTTACGGCGTTTCGCCTAACGCACCGCCCTACAGGTTGAATATTTTTTTAATTGGAAGTCCCTAAGTCAGTGTGTATTTCATTGACTCTGGTTGATTTTACCAGGATGTGACACCGTTATTAAAAATCAATTTTAAATTTAATATATTTTTAGATTTTCATTCTGAAATGACGATAAATCACTCTTAAAACCCTAATTATAACGTTTAGACGCTCGCTTTCTCAGCTTCATATAAAAAACTTTCATTAGAGTGTGCTAAGCGTAGGAGAGTCCGTTATGAATTTTGAACAGTAAATATCCTTGACTCGACAAGATATAGCAGATTGTACTAGTAAGCAAATAAATATGGTTCAAAGTTTTGATGTGTAACCCTGATTCTAGATTTTTGCTTCTTCTCCCGGAATTCTAATTTCTCATCATGTAGTTTTTATCAAGGAGAGAAGTTAAGCCTTTGTTGCTGGTTGATTACCGAATTAGTCAAAATACTTCTAGTAAAAGAGGAATTATGTCTGATAATTTAAGCGATTCTTTGAAAGAAGCTGTGTTGAATTTCGGAGCTAAAGCCGGAAGAAATATATTGTCAAAGTCTAAAGAGCACAAACAGTTTCTTTCATCTTATAAATGTCCCAATTGCAACAAAGCCTTGGGAAATAGTTTTCTTGGGAAATTGGATAAAGTTAAATTCTATTCAGCCAATGGGAATAGAATTCTGGTTGGAGGAAGTGTTATTGGTGACATAGCAGGATGTGATGAGTGTAATTATCGTTGGTCTATGAACGAAGATACAAAATCTACAATATTAAAGTTCTCTAATATTGTAGAAACTGAACAAACGCAAGAATTTATAGGTAAAGTTGAAAGACTTGTTGATAATTCAGAAAGTGGATCTATTATTAGAAGGAGGATAACTTTTAGTAAAGAAGTTTCTAAAGATTATTTTATAGAATATGAAAAATCGCAGTCTGATGGTACAGAAAAAAACGCCGGATTGAAAGTAGAAATTTTTGAGGCTTCTATAGGTGAAACTTCTCAGAACATCATTAGAGAGAAATATTCTATTACCAAGGGAGAGAGAATCATCCGTGCAGAAGAGCTAGAGGTTGAAATTCCTGGTTACACAAAACTAAATCTAATTGTATCCTGGAAACGTATTTGGCAGCATGGCTTTATCAAATTCTGTTCTCAAAACGGCGAAGAACTTAACGTGCCATTTAAAGTTGTTACTGAACTGACTTTCGACCAGGTTTCTAAAAACCTATGAACCCATTCTATCTCTATAGGTTTTGAGAGTTAAATGGATTCTCAGTAAAAGTTAGTAGTTTAATGAATTTGTGCTTCTAACCAAGTTTGCAAATCAGCCAAGCTAGTAAAATCTAATAGTGCTTCACTCAAATCTTCCAAAACAGGCAAAGGTAAACTAGAAATTGCGGAGCGCATTTCCTCAGATAGTTCTCCAAGACGCTTAATCAATTGTCGGGAAATTGCATTAGCCATCACTTCTCGCACTTCTTTTCGACCTTCTTCTCGACCTTCTTCCTTGATTTCTCGGTAAACTCTCGTTTCTTTTAGTGTAATTCCTAACATATACTCTACCTCCCTGCGGCTTAATTGTTCAAACTTGTACACCATAATAGTTGTAATTATCTCTATTATGACGCGACTTGTTGGTGATGATACTTCTTCACGAGTTCTGGTTAATAAATACCTTGCTGTTTCTGGTGCTTGTTCTTCTTCTATCGTAGTGAGTACCATCAACGCTATCCATAGAGGTAATTGGCGAATATCCCCCAATTCATCTAAATACACCCGATGCACTTGGTTACTATTGAGTAATCCCCGATGAGGATAAATGTTACTCTGTTCGGTATAACGAGATGGATATATAATCACAGCTTGCCAATCACTAAATCTGGTACTGTTGCGGTAGAAGTATAGTGCAGATTCCGCAAATAGCCTTTCGTAAAGCTGTTCATCTTTTTGGAATTGTACCTCACAGAAATATACAACTCCTGCACCTTCGTTTTCTGGTGGGAGAAAGACTCCATCTATTTCAAACTTAGGTTCTTTGACTGCTACAGAATCAAATCGATAAGCATTTGCATTGGTCGGAGGATCTGTCAATAATTCAAATAGTAAAGTGGGAGATTGTTGAAACAGTTTGTAAAAAATAGAGTCCCGACGCATGAAAGATTGTACTGAGTATTTTGTTTATGGCTAGTATTTTCCCGTAAAACTCAAACAAGAGCAATCTCTTGGTAGATTAGTCAGGCATGCTTGCGCGAATAGTTTTTAGTCGTGGGAGTGTCAATGCATCCTTGTCTGATAAACTTTAACTAATCGATTAATACCTTTGAAGCGATAATCTCCCATTTCTAGGAAACATGAAGGTTGTGACAGCATTTTGTAGGTTGTTTCACTAACGACACATTCACCAGGTGGACAAACTGCTTCCATCCGCGCAGCCAGATTAATAGCGGCTCCTAACGCTGTATAATCAACTCTTTGAGAACTACCAACATCTCCAACCACAGCCTTCCCACTGTTGATAGCAATTCGTAATTGGAGTGGTTCGGTCCAAAAATTCTTGGCATTGAGATTTTCCAGACGAGTTAACATACCCATAGCAGCAGTGACAGCGCGATCAGCATGATCCAATTGTGGTTCGGGAGCACCAAAAAACGCCATAATGCAATCGCCAATATACTTATCCAAAGTGCCAGCGCAAGCAAACACCTCTTGCAACATCTCCTCAAATAAATTGTTGAGCAAGTCAGCAATGTGAGTTGGCGTCAACCTTTCTGAAATTGCCGTAAAACCGACTAAATCAGCAAATAAAATACTAATCTCACTTTCTTGTGGAGGTAAACGTCCATTAGGCAATGCACCGACAGCTATCAACTGCTGTACAACTGCTGGTGAATGATAGCGTTCAAGTCTTTGGCGAATCACTTCTTCACTTTTGAGTTTCTCAACTAGCAGCCAACGTTGTACACTGGAAGCCACAAGGTTTGCTAAAGCAGAAAAAAAGCTCAGTTCTTCTTCTCCTTTTTCTGTCCAATGGTAAGAAGACAGATGAGCATCAGCGTAAAGGACACCAACAACCTTATTCTCATCCCATAAAGGCACCGCCATCGCACTACGAATGTCTTTCACTAAAAGACTGTTTTCTCCAGCGAACCTTTCATCGTTTTGAGCATCAGCAGTTTGAATAGCAACTTTTTCCTCGAAGACCTTTTGGCAGATACTGCGGCTAATCCAACTACCATCAGCTGGCAAATCTTCTTGGTGAGATATATTTCTTGTCGCAGCGTTTAATAATTCTAGCTTGCCACATCCACATACATCAATTAACAATGCCAAACGGTCAATACTATCGAGGTAACGAAACACCACTTGTTGGACTTGAGAGAAAATTGCTTCTATGGAGGCTGCAGCAGACAGGTTTTTGGCTATGTCTACTAAGTCTTTGAGGCGAGCAATTGTTTTGTCTTTGACACCAACATCACCATCGATATTATCAGCAAGAATCCATTGCTGTTGTAATTGTTTAACGTTGCGGAGAATTGTTCTTCCTGGAGACACAACTCCCTGGTTGAACATGGATGATTCAACAGGAGTCAACATAACTGTCAAACACACATCCCCTAACCAAACAACATCACCATTTTGCAACTCTTGGGGAGAGGTAATCAGATATTCGTTCAATTGAGTCCCATTTTTACTGCCCAAATCTTCAATAGTCCATTTACCGGAAGAAGTTTTCATAATGCGGGCATGGTAACGTGAAACTCCCCCAGAAGGTAAGTATAAGTCACATTGTGGTAGACGACCGATAGTAAAAACATCTTGATGCACCATCACCGTTCTTTTGGAACTTCCTTCTTGTAGACGCAGTTTCAGTATAGTCATGACTTCTGTAAAATCCATTCTGGATACAGGGAGTGCCAGCATTGCTAAAGTAAAGGATATGTTAAGAGTTAACTTTTTACTTTTTCTTTATGGCACTCTCAGTAGCATTCCGACAACTACCAAGCAATGACATTTTGACTGGGTACACATACAGAATAAACATTGGCGACGTCAGACTTCAGCAGTGAGTAGCGTACCAATTATTTCTGTAGCGATCCGGGAAAAACGACCTTTTCTTTGAAAAAGTCTATTGTGCTTAACATTTCACCTAAGGAAAGCTATACGATGATCGGCTCCTTACTAGACCAGCGTTACCAGGTGGTTGAACTATTGGGTAAAGGCGGATTTGGTCATACTTACATAGCGCAAGATACTCGTCGTCCTGGGAACCCCACTTGCGTAGTGAAACATCTCAAACCTGCCAATAACGACCCCGACTTTTTGCCAACTGCGAGACGCATGTTTAGTAGGGAAGCTGAAGCCTTGGAAAGGCTAGGCAAACATGACCAAATTCCTAGGCTGTTAGCTTACTTTGAGGAGAACGAAGAATTTTTCTTGGTACAGGAGTTTATTGATGGACATCTGCTGTCTTTAGAGATATCACCAGGGAAGCGTTGGGACGAAAGCCAGGTCATTCAACTTCTATATGAAATTTTGCCGATCCTAGACTTTGTTCATAATAATGATGTTATCCATCGCGATCTCAAGCCTCAAAATATTATCCGTCGCCATTTAGATAATAAGTTAGTTCTGGTTGATTTTGGCGCTGTCAAACAGGTGCAGACCTACTCGCTGATGAGTCCAGAACAGCAAATGAAAAACGAAACAATTTCTATTGGGACACCAGGTTATATGCCAAGTGAGCAAGCACAAGGTAGACCTCGTCCTAATAGTGATATCTATGCTCTTGGTATGATTGCTATCCAAGCTCTCACAGGCTTAAGTCCCAAGAAACTGGCAGAAGATCCAACCACAGGAGAAATTATCTGGCGACAATATGCCCAAGTCAGTGATCCATTGGCAGCTATCATCAGTAAGATGGTACGCCAATACTATAAATATCGCTTCCACTTTGCAGACGAAGTGCTCGAAGCACTCACCTCAATCACGCATCCCAACACACCAACAGCTGTTGCTGCGGCGGTGAGCTATGCGTTACGCAACTATTTGCGAGAAAGCAATGTGTCAGCAAAAGTGGTAAGATTGCCCGAGAAGGTGCTACGTTTGGCGCGATGGCTCCAAGAGCTAGCAAAGCCCTCCCATACTCCATCGGAGAACACAACGACTCCTGACGCAACTCTACCACCGGCATCTCTTTTACAGAGTACAGCAAAAATTCCTCGTACCAATTCAACTGGAGCACAAAACATTTCTCCCTCAAGCCTTGGTTCTGTTAATAAGTTTCGTCACAAATTGCCATTACTTATTGCTGCAGGCGGCGGTCTTGTTTTAGTTGTATTCAGTATAATTTCTGTCAGACCACCACAACAGCAACAGCAGCAGTCTTCTCCTCAGGCAACAGAAAATAAGAAAATCCAAAAAACAATAGAAGAAAAAACTAACGTCACAATAGGGAATAGTACCACAGAGAAAAATACAACTGAAGAAAACAAAGAACAAAACAATTGTATTCTTGTCACGAGACCAGCAAATGTACGTTCTTCTTCAAACCATAGGAGAACTGGAAAAGTTATTAAAGCGGGTACTAAGGTGACTGTTACAGGAAACCAAAAAAACGGCTGGATTGAAATTAGCGCTCCCGAAGAAGGTTGGATTTGGAAGAGTCGGACAAAAAATATATGTCCGAAAAATTCTTAAGAAGAACACAGAACACAGAACGCAGAATATCCTCACAAATAAAATGCTGTTGTTGGTCAATTCGTGTGGGGTGATACCTCTGATAAGCTCGTTTCCAGCCTCAGGCTGGAAATGCAGGCGACGAGGCTCACTCTCGATCTAAAGTCTCAGCCTTTCATTTTGGTGGTAACTCTAAAGGAATTGCACCTAGTAAACCTTGACGAAAATCGGTGAGTAATGTTCGCGCAGTTTTTTCTACATCGCCTTTGTAACGATACTCTGCTAAGGCAAACACGTATTCTTCTGCAGTGAAGGGATTAGGATCAAGTTTGTATCGCGATCGCAAAGGATGTTCTGGTAACAAATCAGGAGCGTTATCTTGAAGATTTTCCACTATATCTACTAAGACTGCTGCGACTATTTGATTGTCGTAAGATGCTTCACCGATATCGTCACAAATGGCTAACTTCAAAGCAGCTTCTTGATTTTCTAACCTCGCAGGAATGACACCAGGAGCGTCCAGCAATTCCAATTCCTCAGAAATTCGTACCCAACGCAGTTGGCGAGTCACCCCAGGACGCGCTGCACTTTCTACCACTCGCCGTCCCAGCAAACGGTTGATAAGGGCGGATTTACCCACATTGGGAAAGCCAATCACCACAGCACGGACTGGACGTGGTAACATTCCGCGACTTTTCCGACGTTCATTCATCGCCACCCCAGCTGCTTGCGCCGCTTTTGATATCGCAGCCACACCTTGACCATGCTGGGCATTGGTAAAATAAGGCACTTCTCCCTGGCTCTTAAACCACTCTTTCCACACTTGCCGTACTTGAGGCAAAATCATATCAACCCGGTTTAGCACTAACACCCGTGTTTTGCTTCCCACCCATTCTTCTATTCGAGGATGATGTGTTATCAAAGGAATGCGGGCATCGCGTACTTCCAAAACAACATCGACAAGTTTGAGATGTTCTTTTAAGTTTTTTTCAGCTTTGGCGATGTGTCCTGGATACCACTGGATAAGGTTTAGTTTATAGTTTTGAGTTATTGACATTTTCTTTTTTTGACCAAAACTAAGGGTGTAGGGATGTAGGGGTGTAGGGGTGTAGGGGTGTCACGGGAAAAAGGTGTTTCTTTCATACATAGCTTGCGGTATAAAACCGCTAGTGAGAGGCTCACAACTTAAATCACAACTTAAAAAGGATGGCTAGATCACACCTTAATTTGACTGTTCATTTAACTGATGTAGAATTATCCTATTTCCATCTGGGTCATATGCGTATATTTCTCTGCCGTGAGAAGCATTTATAATTTCTCCAGGTGGTGGATAGCCCAATGCAGTCAGGTGAGCAATAGCGCTTTCTAAATCTTTGACCTCTAAACATAAGCTCATTTTACTTTTAACTGAGTTTTGAAATTCAAAAAAGTGAGTTTGCTTTGGTTGAAAAATACCTAATTTCAAACCAGAAAATTGAAACTCAGCATAAACATTTGGGATGTAAGTCGTTGGTTCTATACGCAGAAACTGTGTATAGAAACCAACTAAGCTTGTATATGAAAAGTTGCCAGGGTGACAAATGCGTTAGTGTAGTGAAAAGTCATCTCAAGGATGAAGTGAAGTTTTTATTCTGTTCTGCTCAGTACTGTTGCTGGTTGATGTTGAATATCCCTTT
>JAAUSC010000318.1 GCA_012031965.1 Scytonema sp. RU_4_4 | reverse complement strand
ACAAGTGTCAAGACTTTGCCAATAATTAGACCTTTTAGAAGAAGTGCAATTTCTCCGTTAATGACGAATTTTTTTGGTTGGTATTGTCCATATTATTTGCTGCAGTAAGAGGTAGTTAATTATAGCGTTGCTACTTCTTGCCCCAAGAAATGCAGAGTTCATCTCCTCCTTCTTGAGTTAGGAAAAATAAAGTTTAAGAGAGGTTAAAATAGTGATTTTCTGTGATGAAAGTCACTGTCAATACTTGAGATATATGCACACTTTTTTAGAAAAGTTTTATTTGGTAAATGCTTTCAATAAATGTCGGCTATTAGCCTACTCTTATTCCCTGTAGATATATGGAGATTATCACATCATACATTAAGAAACTAGGAATGAAAGAAAAAGATACGATAAAGAAAACCTTAGTTAAGAAAGTTTAAACATAGTAACTTTCTCGCCGTCTTTCTGTAAGGAAAAAGAAAAATTATAGCGATTTTCAATTGGCAGAGACGTTCCGCCGGAACGTCTCTACGCATCAGGTGTGTATTTGATTCAAACGAGAATCGCTATAACTTCACTCAACAAACTCATCAACAAACTCCCAAAGCAAAATTAACCGTGTAAGGTTCCTCAAGAGATTGCTGAATACTAGCTTTGATGGCGTCGAGATAACGAGCAACAGCCTGCAGTTGGTCAGCATTGGGACGATAAGTGAGACTTCCTTGTTTTTCAAAAAGTGGTGCGGCTGTTATCGCCTTATAGTCCGAATTTTCACATGAAGCTTGGGTGAGCCAGATCGCATCTAGACTGGTGGGAATCAAACCAGGAGGTAACTCACCTTCCAAGAAAGCCAGCAGGCGTTGCTGACAACTACGGGTATTAATGCCACGATTCTCAAATAACTGGATAACTTCGGCAAAGGATATCGCTCTTGATGGCAGAATTCGTAGCAATTCTGTGAACAGGAAATAGTCAGTGTACTGTTGTCTTGGAACGTCTAAAACTTGAGGATGCAGAGGGAGCACCGCCAAACCATATGCAACTCGACTGCAAGTGGGAGAGCCATTCTCACTAAGATACGAATCTTGGATAATCTTAGCATTGGGTAATTTTTGCCGCAGCCAACGACTCACCGCCGCTAGAGAAGCAACCCCGCCTGTGAGGATAGCTTGATTGATTGCTTCTGTAGGTATGCCTTTCGCAACAAGTAACCTATTGAGTTCTCGGTTGAGGCGTCGTACAAATGGGACAAACACCTGGCTTTCTAAGTCTCGTCTGTGCAAAACCCATTGCTGATCTGCCAGTTCTAGGGTAAAAGATTCTTGGTGTTGCAAAATGAGCTTGAGGGCGATCGCCGCATCAATAATCGCCTTTCCTAAAAGTGAACTTTCCAACCGTTGCTGTAGGCGAATGCGTTCCACAACATCTGGTTCGCCAGCCCGAGGGAGGTTCAATTCTTCTAAGCTCAAACTGGAAAAGCGCATCTGCTCTAAACCAGGAATTGCTGGTTGCCAATGACTAGAATTTGTGGTATTGGTTTTGATATCTTCCTGCCCAATCGTGCGTGATTGTCGCCATTTTGATGGCAGTAGCAATTGACAGATAATGTCTTGCTCTAATCCAATGCCTGCATAAGTAAAACCGTGAAGCATAAAATCACTATGGGTGAGTTCTTCCAGGTTTTCTGGCAAATCAACGAGCGCCATTTCTGTTGCAGCAGCACCGATATTGAGAACGAAAGTATTACCAACAAGAGGACGCTCACTGCTTCTTGCAGAACGAGTACCCTGACGATCTCTGATTTTCACGATTTCACCTTCAGCACCGTCAAGTTCTGAGAGCACACAAGCAATTCCTTCCTCCACAAAAAAGATTTGTTGTGGATGCTGGACTAATTTGCTGATGAGTATTGCTTCTCGGATGTTAAAGCGATATTGTTCCGACCAGTTGGATGGGCAAGTGCAAATCACACCAGTCAGATCACTGATAATATTACTGAAGGTTTCTGGCTCTAGACCAACAGCAGCCGCAGTTAAACCCAAGGTCGTACTACTGCGATCCTCCATGAACGTTAACAGCAATTTCGAGAGCGATCGCACAACCCAAACCAATGGAACAGCGGAAAAGTCGTTTAATTGCAAAACTGGGAACCAGTTGTGCTGTTCCCTTTTGTAGGGTAAAGCAACTTGCACATAAGGCTTTAACTGCGCGGAGAATAAGTTATCGTTTGGATCAGCCAACTGAGATGATGTAGAACCCGTAGCCATATTCTCAGGGACTTTTTCTTCAGCCACAGCTGCTGGTGCTGTCTGCTCTTGTGCATGTGAGCTTTCTGTTTCCCCAGTCGTCACCGAAGCAGTTGGTAGATAGACTTCTGCTGGTAAACGAAACGACTGTTTTACAGAAGTTTCTTCTACTTGGGTTTGTGCTGACCAATACAGAGGATACATCTGGGTTGTGGAGCGATTTAACAGAGCAGCAGAAATTCCGGTTGTACCCAAATCAATTCCTAAATACCAAATAGATTTACGAGCATTCTGTGAAACGTCTGCATGATCTGTTAAACCAGAAATTGAAACAGAAAAACCATCCAGTTCTTCCTCTGCCACATTTTTTTCGAGTTCTGCCTCTGCCTCTATGATACTTGAGTTTGGCTTAGTTTCTGATTGCTGTAGCAAAGACTGGCTCTGTGGTGGTTGTTCTTGATTTTCGCTTGGAGTGAAAGGGTGCAACAGAGCATTTATTTCTCCATCAAAACTTGCTAAATCTTCTTCTAATTGCTGCAACTGTGCTTCTTCTAAAGAAATATCAACCATTTCTTCTGTAGATTGATGTTCTTCTTGAGATAGCAAATTTTGCTGTGGTGAAGCAGGAATATCGTTATCTACAGCAGACTCCTCTACATCATGATTTTGAATCTCGCCTGCTGAATCTTCAGCAACAGTTGTCTCATGTGGAGGAGTTTCTACGGTTTCTGAAGTCGCAGGTGCTGTGCTTGCTGTCGCAGGAGACGATGGTATTTCAAGTGACTGCTCGCTGTTTGTATCAGTCAATAAGTCAGTCAATGCTGTGATTGTATTGTCACTTGTTGGACACAATGGGCTGGTCGTGTCCAAAGAAACAACCTGAGTGTGACCTTCCACAGGTAACTCTGCCAATATATTTTCCTGAGGAATGGATGATTGTTCTGTCGTTTCTAAGACAACATCTTGTGTCCCTTCAGCGTCCTGACGACTGGGTTCTACAAGATCTGCTTTTGTTTCCTCCAACCAGGGGTCTGGAATTCCAGCAACAGAATCGACTTGTTGTTCTTGATTTGTTGCAGCATCTGGAGAAGTTTCCGAAAAATTCGACACTGACGAAGAAGTTGTGACATCTGTAACTTGCTCCGTTGACACTTGCGGGGCTTCAAAAGTGATCTCATACAGGAACTCTGATTGCGGTTGATCAGTTACAGTTGCTGGTGAAGTGTCAGTAGATGAGACGACTGTTGGTTCATCAAATAACTCATCTATAACATTTGTCACCTCATTTGTTGTCACATCCGTCACATCTGTGTCATGGTCTGTTGTCACCTCAGGTGTGGTTGTCGTTTGCTCACCAAAGAACTCATCTATAAAAGTTGTCACCTCAGTGGTATCAAGTGCAGATAATTTTGTGACATCTGTGACCTCACTCCTCGCTGATGTGGTTGCTGTTGGCTCTTCAAAAAACTCATCTGTGAAGTCGGTGACTTTATCCTTTGCCACATCTGTCACCTCAACACCAAACAAACTAGCGTAAAGTTGGTCTACTTCATCACGAATGAATGGAGAACTGTACTGCTGTAGACGACTAGTATCAGGAGTCTCTACGGAATTTTGTGAATCTTGCCTATGCTGAGAAAGTACTGCATTTGAATCTGATGCATGACCTTCCAAGCTGACTGGTTGGTTATTTTGCGTGAGTTGAGGTAACTCAGAAGCTAACTGTCCAGATTCTCCCAACTGTGGTCTTTCATCTTTGATCGAAGTTTGTTGTTGTAACTGCTCGGTCAAATTGCTGATGAGAGTTGCTAAGAGCTGTTCTCCTTGTACTCCTTTAGAGTGCATTCTCGCCAGTGCTTGAGACAAAGACTCGTGATAAGTGTGAATATTGCCCTGTAATGCATCAAAAACAACATTCACAGTTCCATCAAGGGCGAGTAACTTTTGATCCAATTCGTTAGCAAGCCTTGATAAACGCTCGACTTGCTCTGGTGATTCCAGTACAGGTAAAGCCTTAGAGGTTGCAGGTTCTGTATGATCCTGGTAACTCATTGGCAAATACCGCATTTGAGAATTTGCTGTAGTTTCTGTTGTTTGTGGTGTCAAATCAGGCATAATACGGCTTGTGAGCACCTGCAAAAATTCTGAAATCATCTGCTCCTGATTCGCTAATTGCTGTGCTAGGGAGTGGTTATGCAGTCGCTTTTGTTCTAATTGCCTGATTTCCTCTACAAGATTTGACCGCTCTTGTAACAAGGTTTTTATTTCTTCTTGTAACGGTGCCAGCACTGTTGCCAATGGATGATTTTCTTGTTCTACCACAACATGAGTCTTTTCTTCCTGCTGTAACTGATTCGGCTGTGGTGAGGACTGGTGATCATCCTGTCCGAGAAATTTTGCCAGTAGAGGAGATTGTTGCGGTTGTTGCTCCTGCAGGGTTTGAGCTTGATTTTCTGATAAATTGACCAAAAAGTCGCGAATTCGTTCTAAAAGCTGTCGTGGCTCTGATGCCTGACTGGAGAAAAGCCTAGGCAGGCGCTTGTTGCTGAGTAAGCGGTCAATATCTGCAATCAGTTGTTGAGTTTCTGCTGCGCGGGAAGTCACGTCAATTTACCTTATCTAGAATTTTAAGTTGGGTGGTTATAGAAATTGTTCTTTTACTGTTGCAACTATGTTAGGCATCAAACGGGCATCCAGCAATATTATTATCAATCAACGTTAATTTACATAACAAAGTAGCGGTGAGGCAGCGCTCTTGGGAGGGGAGCTACTGCATTGGGGAGTCAGCAATCTTGGGAATGTGGCGGGAGCTTTCTTGAACAGTTACAAAGGGATGTGGCTCTCGCCGCTGGTTGTGGACTGTCTTTACTGCACCGAAAGAGTCAGTCGTCGCTTGCTGAAAACAGCTAAAAACTATAGGTTAGCAAAAATTAATTACCATGAGTATGATTTATGTTAGCTTGCCTATAATTTTGAGTATTGAGTATTACAGTACTGCTAGCCTTTAACTACGGAACTGTTAAGCCTTACAATATTTATTGCAAAGACTTTTGCGAGATTTTCAGTTATGACGCAATACTTTTTATAAAAAGGAGTCAGAATAAAGAACTTAAAACTCAGAATAATTCCACCCACCGGGGATGGAGTTTTAAGAAGGAATAAGTTTAA
>JAAUSC010000107.1 GCA_012031965.1 Scytonema sp. RU_4_4 | reverse complement strand
ACTGGCAGTATTCGTCCACAAATTTTACTGTGGGCGCGGGTGGACGAGGCTCAACCATACTCTCTGTCTCAGTTTTTGCGATCGCCCTTAATTATACTTTGGCGAGAGTGATAAAAGAGGGTTAATTATAGAAACAGGTTGATATCAGCCAAATTCTGTACAACGCTCGTTCGCTCGTAGAGGTCAGAAGCCCCAGACCGCCCAGCTTCGCTCGCGGCGCTACGCGATTTGAATTATGGAGACAAGAAAAAATTTTTCCTGATGAAATCCTCCGGATTTCATCCGTGGGGATATTCTGCGTTCTGCGTTCTGTGTTCTGTGTTCTGTGTTCTTCTTAAAAAAAATCTGTATGGTTTTCTTTTTTTATGAGAACTACGATTTCAGCCAAAAATGTTATATTAATTGTTATAACAACTCAGTCAAGCAATCGATGATCCAGTTAAAAGTCACCACGGTAGGGAATTCTGCGGGGGTAATTTTCCCGAAAGAGTTGATGGAGAAGCTTCGCATCAGTAAAGGCGATACTCTCTACGTTCTGGAAACGCCGAATGGCTTTGAGCTTACGCCCTACGACCCCGAATTTGTCAAACAGATGGAAGTCGCAGAAGAAGTGATGCGCGAAGACCGCAATGTTTTGAGAAAGCTGGCGACTTAGCGGCGTGAAGGAACTAATCTGGATTCTATATGAGGTAGTCGTCGCCATTCATCGCCGTCAATTGGCGGAGCATGGTGGATTGGAGGGAATTCGAGACGAGGGGTTGCTTCAAAGCGCACTCTACCGACCGAAAAATCTTCTAGCTTATTCTGAGTCGCCTCCTGACGCTGCTTCTTTGACAGCAGCTTATGCGTATGGGATTGTCAAGAATCATCCTTTTGTGGATGGGAATAAGAGAACGGCTTATGTGGTGATGCGGACTTTCCTCAAGCTCAATGGCTATGATATTCAAGCGTCTAATGAAGAGAAATATCAGATCTGGATCGATCTCGCTGCTGGTAAGCTCTCAGAAGAAGAATTAGCTGAGTGGATTAGGGAGCATTTTTCACCGTCATCTATATAAGAGACTCCATGAGCTTTTGCTCACAAGGAACAATGAAAATGCCGGAACGATTTTGCTTTGTTAAGCGTTAAGCGTTAAGCGTTAAGCGTTAAGCGTTCCCTACTTTCAAGACAGGTTATTTATATGGTGAAACAACAGGTAACAAAATCTGCGATAAACTTTCACCTCCACAACTCACCGTCAATGTGATAGTTTGAGCTTCCATACCTGAGGCTGAATTATTCCCAGGATTCATTGCATACGCAGGAAAGCACGCTGCACTCAAGCTCAAGCGTAAGGCATTATTTTTGGAAATTTTCGCACAAGTTGCCTGTAGGTGAATTCTTCTTTTGCAGCGATGGTTTCCATCTTGGCAACGTAAATAACCTTGAGTCAAGTTGTACACTCTTCCATCAGAGTAAACCTCTGACAGTACTGCACACAAGTCATAACTCTCTTTATCAGATAGACACCAAACTTCAACCACAACATCACCTGCCAAATACAAATCTGTCTCTAAAGTCTCAGTTGTGTAAGTTAAGACATCTGAGCGGCAATCGATATATGCTCTCTCAAAACAACCAGCAGGAATTGCAGCATGACCACCTAATGATGGAACAGGTCGCCAAGGGTCATGAACGAATACATCCTCGGTGGTAGTTTCCGAAGAAGTTGTGGCGAGAATACCTTCGCCTTCCCTGATGCTGGCGAGTCCGGTGGTTGACAAAAAGTACGATCGCCCTTTTGATATAGATAGATTGGGAAATCCTTGCCATACGTTACTTCCCATTTCAAATAGCCAAATAGGCAACTCATTGAGTAATCCTGTTTCAATACCTTTGAGGAATTGGTCAAACCAGCATAGCTGCATCCTGTCTACAGGACTCCCCGCATCTGAACCAAAGTCAACCCCACCAACTTTACGACTCCAAGGCAAATGTGCCCAAGGTCCGACTAACAATCCTTGTCGGTATGCACTTCTAGCAGCTATGTCCTTATACAAGTTTAGAGTGCCGCGTAGGTACGTATCAAACCATCCCCCAATATGGAACATCGGCAAATCAACATCTTTAAGGTATGTTTTGGGGGAAAGTTTTTCCCAATATTCATCGGGTTGAGAATGCGCTAACCACTCGTGATAGAAAGAGTCTGGGGCAAAGTTTTTTAAAACTTCTCCACAAGTCAGGTTTGAGCCGTGTAAAGGTAAATGACGCGAAGCTTCAAACAGCACTTGATAAGCCTTTTCATCTTTTTTAATACGAGCAGTTTCTGTCGCTAATTGAATTGCCCAAGCAAGATTGCTTTGTAAACAGAACGCGCCTCCTTCATAAGCCCAATCTGTGTACAAATCATAGCCAATCATAGCAGGACAAATTGTTTTTAGGGCGCTTGGTTTGGCAGCAGCAGCGTAGAGTTGAGTCATTCCCTGGTAGGAAAAGCCATACATCCCCACCTCACCTGTACTACCAGGTAAATTTGCTGCCCAATTGACTGTATCTTCTCCATCTTCTATTTCGTGGACAAAGAGTTTGAATTTTCCTTGTGATGTACCGCGCCCCCGGACATCTTGAATAACTACGATGTAGCCGTGGGCGGCGTACCAGCTAGGATGGGCATAGACAACAGTGGAGGCGATCGCCCTACCATAAGGTTGTCGCATTAATAATACGGGAAATTTCCCATCAGCATTAGGGCGGTAGATGTCTGCATCCAAAGGCACACCATCACGTGTGAGCATGGATACAGTTTGTTTAGGATGGACTTTGAGCATGAATTATGATAAAGGAATTAAAATTTGAACCACAGATGAACACAGATAAGAAAAAATATCTGTGTTCATCTGTGTTCATCTGTGGTTCAATACATCTTTCAATATGGCATCAAACTGTCCACTCTCCCCAACACTGCCATATCTTCCTCATCCAAGTCTACTGGCGTACCACTACGAATTAATTCCGCAAAATCTTCATTCGGAACCATAATAGTTAGTGTATATAAGCGACTAGAACCAGTATTTTCAATCAAATGAGTGCCAGTAGGAGGGACTAATAAACTATCTCCTGCTTGAATTCGGACTGTTTTGCCATCACAACTGGCGATTCCTTCTCCTTTGAGGACAAAAAACATTTCCACCGCCCATTGATGACGATTGGGTGGTGTTTTACCACCTATATCAAAAATTTCCACGCAACAAGTCAAAGAAGTATTAGCACTCGCCGTATCGAATATGATCGCCAAGCGATTTGAGTCGTGGGGAGTGATGCGATATGTTTGGTAATCTTTGGGAGACTTGACAACAGGAATGACACAACGAGTCGCGTACATAATTCATTTCCTTTATAGTTATCACAGTTGTAAAAAGTCTTGGGTTTGGAAGTGCTTCCATATCTCTATGGTTATATAACCATAGAAAAGCAAGCTAAGTCACTATTCAGCACTCAGCGCTTTGTTGAAGTGCTCTCAAGATTGCTTGTGAATCGGTGACAAAGCCAAAACACTGGTTGATGTTGTCAAGTGTCACGAACCAACAATACTCAGGAGAAGTTGTGGTGGTAGGAATGACACAACGAGTCGCGTACATAATTCATTTCCTTTATAGTTATCACAGTTGTAAAAAGTCTTGGGTTTGGAAGTGCTTCCATATCTCTATGGTTATATAACCATAGAGAAGCGAGCTAAGTCACTATTCAACACTCAGCGCTTTGTTGAAGTGCTCTCAAGATTGCTTGTGAATCAGTAACAAAACCAAAACACTGGTTGACGTTGTAAAGTGTCGCGAACCAACAATACTCAGGAGAAGTTGTGGCAGTACAATCTTTGACTAATAGGCAGTCATATCCCAAAAAGTTGGCATCTTGTAAGGTAGCCATCACACATTGATCAGCATTCACACCTGCAAAAAACAGTGTCGTCCTGCCCAAGTTCCGCAAGATACTATCTAAAGGAGTATCCCAAAAACCACTCATGCGGTATTTATCCACACGAATATCTTGGGGTAATTGTTGGAGTTCATCTACCACCGCCGCAGCCCAACTACCTGCCATGAGTACTTTAGCACCATTACTAGGTAACGGATCGCCCAATCCCACGTCCTCACCTGTGGAGTTGTAGACGTGAAGCACATTGGCACTAATATTGAGTAAGTCAGGACGGTTTCCCCAATTCACCCAGATCACGGGAATACTTTTTTCTCGGAGTGCAGGTAATAAGGTTTGTAAAGGTTTAACGGGTTTCTGTGCTGGGGTGACATCCACACCAATATGCGCCAACCAGCCATCAGGGTGACAGAAGTCGTTTTGCATATCAATAACAAGGATGGCAGTTTTTGCCAAGTCAAGGCGCAGGGTTTTGGTTTCTGTTGATAAAATAACGGGTTGTGGGATCTGCGGAGGACGAGTGATATCTGCAAACGTATGGTTTACAGCCCATGCGTTTGGTGCAATTCCTAAATTCCGAAGAGGTTTATTCATACATTGCTACACCCAACACCATTCCTTTTTTAGCTTGAAAATCTCCTGAAGGTTTGATTACTTAATCAAGGTTAAAATCGTGAACTTTACTATCCAAAATGTTTTAATTGCCACTTTTGATGATTATGCAATCGTAGATGTGCAAGTTGTAGATGGGGCGATCGCCGCTATCGCACCCAGTCTAGAGGTTATCGGTACAGCGATTAACGGTGAAAATAAACTCCTTTTGCCCGGATTTTTCAACGCTCACACCCACTCCTCTGAAATGTGGCAACGAGGTATTATTCCACCTCTGCCTTTAGAATTATGGTTGGCGCAACTTTACGACTTTGCTCCTCTAGATACAGAAAAAGTTTACCTCAGTGCTTTGGGAACAGCAGTAGAAACTTTGCTTTGCGGTGGTACAAGTGTCGTAGATCATCTCATCCTCATTCCTGGGAAAGAGTTGGAAACGATTGCTACCGCCGTTCGCGCTTACAAAGAAGTTGGCATTCGCGCCTTTGTCTCCCCTCTCATTCAAGATGAATCACTCACTGCGGGGATACCATCCGGAGAAACTGAGCAAAATCACGAGCCTTATTTTCGCTCAACAAAAGCAACATTGGAACTGATAGAAGAAGCTGTAAAGCAGTTTCATCGCCCAGATGAAGGTGTGAGTCTTTTAGTTGCTCCCACAGGAATACAATTATGTTCTGATGCTTTATTCCAAGGGTGTATTGAGTTAAGCAATAAGTACAATCTTTGCCGTCACTCCCATCTACTGGAAACCAAAGCCCAAGAGAAACTTGCGCAAGAAAAGTACGGCTGTACTGCGGTTGAACATTTGAAACGAATTGGTTATTTAGGCGATCGCACAACGCTAGCCCATTGTATTCACCTAACAGACAACGATATTACCATCCTTGCCGAAACCCAATCTACAGTTGTACACAATCCGTTAAGTAACTTGCGTCTAGGTAGTGGTATCGCGCCCATCCTGAAATATCGTCAAGCTGGAGTTAACGTCAGTTTCGGTTGTGATGGTGCATCTAGCAATGATTCCCAAGATTTGCTAGAAACCATCAAAATAGGTTCGATACTGCACAACGTCACAGATTTAGATTACCAGCACTGGATGACACCTCGTCAAGCAGTGGAAATGGCATCCTTAGGAGGTGCAAAAGGACTGAATATGGCTAACGAGCTCGGTTCCCTCACCGTCGGCAAAAAAGCTGATTTAGTCACGTATGATCTCACCAGTTTATCACTGCTACCGCGCACAGACCCCATTGGTTTATTAATTCTTGGTCGTCCTACTCATGCTGTTGAGAGTGTGTGGGTAAATGGTAAGCAGATAGTCGCTGATGGTAAAGTGACTACTATTAACGTGGATGAATTGCGACAACAATTATTTCATCACAGTCAGTGGGATACAAAGCGCAAGTCTGGGACTGTTGCTCAAATTGAAGCTCATTATCGGTCGATAATGGGTTTGTGAAACATGGGAGGATGAGTTAATTATCTTTTTCTTCTATAGCAATCCTATTTGAGTTGTGAAATCAAAGCATTGAATGAGGGGAAAGAGAAAAATTAACAAATTGTCTCTCACTCACTCCCTCAATACTCGCTCTCTACCTCATCTTTCTCATCTCCCTCAGCTTTTGTTTAAGAATCATTTAAGATTGCTGTATCTTTGCGTAACCCACTCTCCAGTTACGTGGCTGCTTCAACTCATCTTTCTTACCTTGAGCAATGAGCCAAACAGCAATCCGAGTCTTAAATAATGCCTTCATCAGGTAATGTCCTGGTTTAGCATAAACGCCGTCAGCAACAGTCGTACCAGCAAAATTAAATTCTCCACAGAAAGTGCCAGCACCTTTTATTGTGACTGTGAAGAGTTTATCATTGAGATATCCACCAGGAATCATAAAAATCGCGTAAACGTGATGCTCACCCCGCCAAGGCTCAACGATAATTTTATGGGGATGTGTGTAGTATCTTTCACCTGTTGCTCGAATAACATTTAATTGCTGGCAAGCCAGAGCGTTAGATAGCTTTGAGATAGAAGTCCAGGTAAGGACAATAATTAAGGTTAGGGTAAATAGAAAATAAGTAATTTTACTTTTGTACACGAGTGATATGTAGCACTACAGACTCTAAGGTAACGCATTCTATGAGGTACTGTCTCCGGGTGAAAAGAACGAGCGTCGTGATCTTTGAATTTAAGCTGAAGTTGTATTCAGCCTATGGCGTTTTGGAATATTGGATTGTTGATCACCAGCTATGCAAATTGGAAGTGTATCGACGCGAATACGCCCTTTTAAAGCTAGCTGTCACATGACTCAAACCACAGATGAGTTATCATTCTATACAATGCAAATTCAGCATTTGATAAAATCAAATGTAGACTACCCTGGCTTAATTTCATCAAGTTAAATTAACTTTTGCTTTCCTCTTCTACACTTTTACGCAGTTCGATAAATTGCTTACCAAAATCTGTGACTTTCACATAATCTGAAAGATTATTGCTTTCATAAGGAATGTCACGAATTCTACCAACCTCTACATATCCTATATCTTTCAAGTGATAAATTGCTCTTTCTAGAGCATCATTCATTTCATAGGAACCAAAGCTACCCGCAGCCAGTTTTTTAAGAATCTCAAACATCGATTTGGGCATAGATAACAAAACTAGCTTGTCAGTTCTTGCCTTAGTTGTAGAGATTTTTTCCCGATTGAATTGATTTTACTGTCTAGCTTTCCTCTATCAAAAGTCAATGCAATAACCTCATCAAGCTGAGGAATAAAAAACAGTAGAAATGCAATAGCAATGATTGCTACAAAAAGAAGTGGAGTCGGTTGTCTAGAAATTAACAAAATGAGCAACACGGCTTCGATAAATATAATACATATAAACGCTGCCCACCATTTTGCTGAATAATCTTGAGTCACAATTTCTCTCCTGACAACTCTCAATATCGATGATTTTGATTTAATGAACTTAATTATAATTGCTGTTTATGAAATGTTTCTATCCTCATCAGATAAGGTTTTTCTTGACAAGCACAATTAGCTGGGAAATAGAATGAAATCTGCTGATTTTCTGACATCAATGTGGACATTACCTGACATAACTTTCTTGAATGAGTCAGCCCTACTCTAGAATTCTCATCTCACTATTTTTGTTAAAAAAAGTAACTCAGCATCAAGAAAACTAACTCGTCAAATTAAGTACAAAAGTGTAAAGATTAGGGTGTTATGGCATTGCGTTCATACGGATACAGAAATGATTGGTGGTTGTGCGATCGCCGTTCGCGGAGCGTGCGCTTTGCGCTCAGGCGGGGCTTTGCCCATCGCCCTTCTCATTTATCATGAAAGAAAAATCAATTGACTTTATTCTTTGGTTGATATAGTATTCATTTATCAACATGCAAAGTTTAGCTGCTGAGTATTGCGTCAGCTTCATTACCGAATTCTAACTGTAACTCAGCAACAATACTTAAAATCTAGACTTTTCTAAAGATTGATGAAGTCTCACAGCATTGATGAACTCCTGAAAAATAATCAAGCTTGGGTTGCAGAGAAACTAGCTTTGAACCCCAACTACTTTGAAAATTTAGCAAACGGACAAAAACCCCCCTATCTTTACGGTACTTCATGCTCAAAAAGCACCAGCAGTTCATGGTTGGATCCTGGATATCCGAACAGGATTAATTAAAGATCTGCAAGTCTCAACGAAAAAATGGCAATTGCGCCTATCAACCTTGGTTGTTGAGTCTATAGCGCCTCTGCCTAATTTTAAAATTATAGATGGGGCTTTAGGTTGTTTCTCTCAAGAGGTGCATTGAAGTATGGTAATCTTGAGCAAATAATCGTTTGCAATACCTGTTTTCCAAAAGGGTGTAAGATGCGCGATCCACAGATTAAGATTGATCCGGCAACTCTGCTTTTGATTGTATCTGTTCTTCTGCTCTTACCTCTTTTGCTCACTGGTTTCATTTTTCAATGAGCTATTAAAGATTGGGATAGGTGACTATGACTGCAACAAAATCATCTGCTAACCTACCTATTTTGGAAGAATTCAGGACAGGATTACCCAATATTTGCGGCTGGGAAGCAGAAATTTGTTCGGTAGTTCAACAAGATAATCCTGTATTTCTCAACACCACAAATCTCCGCTTAGAAAATATCACCGCTGGGTTTGCCTGTGCTCTCCATATGCATCAACCTAGCATTCCTGCAGGTGCTAACGGGGAAATTATCAGCAATCTCCAGTATATGTTTGAACACCCCCATCAAGGAGATAACCACAACGCAGAACCATTTGCCTGGTGTTATAGCCGCATGGGAAATTTTATTCCCCAACTCATATCCGAAGGTTGCAATCCTCGAATTATGCTCGATTATTCGGGTAATTTGTTGTGGGGGTTACAACAGATGGGACGAGAGGATGTTATTAATAATCTCAAGCGTATGACTTGTGATTCCCAATATCAACCTTACGTCGAATGGTTAGGAACAATGTGGAGTCATGCGGTTATTCCTTCCACACCAATTCCTGACATTAAACTCCATATTCAAGCTTGGCAACATTATTTTGCAGCCATTTTTGGCTATGCTGCCCTACAGCGAGTGAAGGGCTTTTCTCCCCCAGAAATGCATTTACCGAACCATCCGGATACTTTATTTGAATATATCAAAGCTCTCAAAGAATGCGGATATCGTTGGCTCATGGTGCAAGAACATTCAGTAGAGCGTCTGGATGGTTCAGGCTTACGTCATGATGATAAATATATTCCAAATCGATTGATTGCCCGCAATTCTAAAGGTGAAACTATTAGTATTACAGCATTAATTAAAACTCAAGGTTCCGATACAAAATTAGTGGCTCAGATGCAGCCTTATTTTGAGGCTAAAGGAAGAAGTCAGCAGCAAATCGGTAATATTACGATCCCCTCTTTAGTTACTCAAATTGCTGATGGGGAAAATGGTGGCGTCATGATGAACGAATATCCCCGCGATTTTTTTAGGGTATATCATGAAATTCGCGATTCAGGAAACACTCACTCAGGAATTGTCGCACTCAACGGTACTGAATATTTGGAATTAATTGAAGCTGCGGGTGTGAATCCAGATGAATATCCAACTTGTCAAGCCGTACAGCAACACAAAATTTGGCAGCGAGTAGAACCAGGAAATCCCACACCAGAAGCTGTGGAAAAAGCAATAGCAGAATTAAAAGAAACAGACCATCAATTTCATATGGATGGTGCTTCCTGGACAAATTCTTTAAGTTGGGTTCAAGGCTACGAAAATGTCTTAGATCCGATGAAGAAATTCAGCGCTTTATTTCATGAAAAATATGACTCATTAGTTCTGCAAAATCCTTCAGTGACACAGAGTTCCGACTACCAAAAAGCATTACTGTACAATTTGTTATTGCAAACAAGTTGTTTCCGATATTGGGGACAAGGAATGTGGACTGACTATGCTTGCGAACTTTATCGACAAGGTGAAGCGCTGCTGAGAGTCAGCTAGTACCGCTGAGCGGTACTAGTTTCTCCATTGGGTCTACTGTTGCTTTAGAATGGCAATTTGCACTTGCTAAGTCATATTCATTATGAGTATGATTAATGAGGACATTCATTCAGGAGCTAAGCTTATGTTGCCTAATCGAGAAAGACAAAAAGTTCCCAATGTTACCTTTCGTGCGCGTCAGGATCATAAGTGGGTGGATATGACCACTAAGGACCTATTTGCAGGTAAAACTGTAGTAGTCTTTTCTCTACCAGGAGCATTTACTCCCACTTGCTCATCAACTCATGTTCCTGGGTATAACCATTTAGCCAAAGTTTTTAAAGAAAATGGCGTGGATGATATCGTCTGCGTCTCCGTCAATGATGCTTTTGTGATGAATGAATGGGCGAAAGAGCAACAAGCACAAAATATTACTTTTATACCTGATGGGAATGGTGAATTCACAGAAGGTATGGGAATGCTTGTGGATAAATCAGATCTGGGGTTTGGGAAACGGTCTTGGCGCTATTCCATGTTGGTGAAAGATGGCGTGGTTGAAAAGATGTTTATTGAGCCTGAAGAACCAGGCGACCCCTTTAAGGTCTCTGATGCAGAGACAATGCTCCAATACATCAACCCTCAAGCAGTGAAACCTCAATTGGTTTCTCTGTTTACAAGAGTTGGTTGTCCCTACTGCGCTCGTGCTAAATCTATGCTGACAGAACGTGGCATTGATTACGAAGAAATTGTTTTGGGTAAAGATGTTACACCTAGAACGTTACAAGCTGTCACAGGTGCATCAACAGTTCCTCAAGTGTTTGTGAATGGCAAACTTCTTGGTGGTTCCGAAGCATTAGAAGCTTACCTGAGCGCTAGATAGCTTTGTAGCCTTTTAAAGACAGGACTTACGCAAAAGTTACCCGGTTTCTACCAAAAATCTCTGTTTTGCAACCAAATAGGAACGAAGAAACCGGTTTGGTGGTAGATAGTGCGTAAGTCCTAAGTACAGCATTTCATTAATAAGGGTTGGAAATGCTGGAGGCTGATGTTGGGTTGCGCTCCGCTTCACCCAACCTACGACAAATTGAATTTCGTACCCCTTTTACGGTGATGTGTACTAAGAGCATACTTGAATAGCGCACCTCAAGTATGCGAATAACTGTTTACAATTGGACCGATTTTGCAATGACCCCCAATTGCAGACCAGGCGGATAACTCCCTTCCTCTTTTATGCGCTTAATCTCGGCTTCGGTTATCCGCAAATTTAACTTTTGTGCTAATTCCCGCACAATATCTCCTCGGTCAATCACACCAGCTACAGCACCAGCGGGAGAAAGTACGGTGATGCGGGGCAATTGTTCTTTTTCCAGTTTGTTAATTACCTCTACTATAGGAGTTGACTCGGCAACAGTGGGAATTTCTGTCAGGGGATGCACTATACTTTGCAAAAGTAAACTTTCCCATTGACTTCTTTCCACAAGCCGTAAATCGTCAATGGAAACTATGCCCCGGTAACGTCCATCAGACTCGGCAAAATAAACCTCAGGGGCGCTGGTATCCAAAAGGTAGGAATCGGCAAAAGAACGCAAAGTCTGATTGGCATCAACCACCCGAAAATCACGGGTCATAGCATTGGCGGCAATTAAATTAAGCAACGTTTCTTGTAATATTGTTATACGGTCATAGCTATTGGCATTGCGGATACCAAACCAACCTAACAAGGCTATCCACAAACCAGCCACTAATTCGCCAGTAAAATAGTCTACTGCCATGCCTAGAGCGATCGCCACATAACCCAAAATTTGCCCTGCTTTTGCGGCTAACCGTACCGCTTGAAAGCGGTTACCTGTTGCTTTCCAAAGTGCTGCTTTTAAAACTTGTCCCCCATCTAAGGGTAAACCAGGAATGAGGTTGAACAGCGCCAAAACTAAGTTGATTGTCGCTAAATCTCCAACCATGACGCTGGCAGGACTGTTATCTGGCAAAATATTGACTAGCAGTCTGAAGAAGAAAAACAGGACAACACTCACTGCTGGTCCAGCAATTGCTACTTGAAAAGCTTTTCCTGGGGTTTTAGACTCTTCTTCGATAGAAGCAATACCACCAAAGAGGAATAGAGTAATCGAATTAACTTTAATGCCTTGCGATCGCGCAACTAAGCTGTGACCCAATTCGTGCAATAATACTGAACCAAAGAGTAGCAATGCCATCACCATTCCAGCACTCCAAGCGAGAACTGGTCCCCACGCTTGGTAAGCAACCCCAAAATTAAGGGTTGCTAGCCCTAAAATCACAAACCACAAGGGGTCTAAAAACAGTGGAATTCCCAATAAAGACCCGATTTTCCAATTTGTTTGCATTACATTTTCCTAAAACTAGTATAAGAAGGTAGAAGACAGGAGGCAGAACGTAAAAAGCTTATAAAATAGACTTTTCCGCCCTCTCAATGTCGTTTTTTACACATATATAATTTTGCCGCATCAACTGTACCTTACTGAGATTTGGAAAATCAGCAATGGCTGGTCAATAGGCTCCAATTTCTAGAATAGACAATTCCTGCTAGCGAGCAAAACTCAAACTAGAAGCACAGTCATTTAAGAATTAAAAACAGAAGCGGCAGAAGGAAACGCTTGCTGTTAACGTAGTTGTTGATCAGAAAAACCCGGTAACTTCTGCGAAACCGGGTTTGTGTCATCTGAATTCTGCTGTATCAGCACTAGGCGTAAGAGTCATCAAAGGTTTTAATAATGACAGCGACACTAACAAGAGCGATCGCCATTAACACGCCAAATATAATCAGAGATTGCTTTCGTCCCAGGAGTTTCATCAGAATTTGAAATTTCTCCCCATTTCCCCCATTTCGTCACGCTGTTCGTATCCTTTGCAAGACAATAAAGCTTAAAAAGACAATGATCCCAATAGTCGTGACAAGCATCTGTAACAAGGTCATGTTTTGTAATCTCATTGCCAACAAGTTGCAAATTAAGGCAATAGACCAAAGAATGAGCGCGGCGTGTCGTTGAGACAAACCCCAAGCTAACAAGCGGTGGTGCAAGTGGTCTTTACCAGGGGTACTGAGAGGATTTTTCCCCGCCATTAGGCGTCGGACAAACACTTGAGTGGTATCGAGTACTGGTAATAGTAAAAACAAAACGGGTGCGACCAGAGAGACAGCCGTTGGTCCTTGGATGTTTCCTAAAATACTAGTAGCAGCTAGCACATAACCAAAAAAGTAAGCTCCAGCATCACCCATAATAATGCGTGAGGGATGGAAGTTGTGGCGCAAGAAGCCCAACGCTGCACCTCCCAATGCTGCCAGAACTAATGTCGCTGCTGCACGATTAGGAACCTGAGCTGAAACTGCTAATAAACTTATCGCGGTGATAAAGCTGACTCCTCCCGCCAAACCGTCCATACCATCCATTAAGTTGATGGCATTCGTGATTCCTACTACCCATAGTACTGTTAATACTACTGATAGTGTAGAATCAATAGGAGTTCCAAAAGAGAATTCAATGGTAATACGATTAGCAACTAGTAACAAAGCTGTGAGTATCTGAATTAACAATCGAACCAGAGGAGGTAAGCCAAACTGGTCATCGATAAAGCCCACAAGAACTAATATTGAACCCCCCAAAAGAATTGTCTGTACCTGAGCTAGAACCCTTTCGAGTTCAATAGGTCGTAAGAGACTAGCCAGAACCACTGCAGCAATAACTCCTGCATAGATAGCCAGACCTCCTGCATTCGGCAAAGGTTCTCGGTTAAGCCGTCGCGCATTCGGTTGGTCAGCCCAACCGACTCGTAAGGCAAACTTGCGAACTGCTGGAATCAAGCGCCAAGTGACGCTACAAGCTAAAAGAAATGTAAAGACTACTGCCAACCAGCCGGAACCGCTAGGATCAGCAATACCAAGCGAACGAAGGGAGCTATATATATTCATCTCCCGATTTAACTATTACTGCTACTGTTTATAAGCATCAACTGTATATTAGTCAATTTTTTCCTAACTCTCTGTAACCTCATAAGAAACACTTGGGTGTAGGGGTGTAAGGGTGTAGGGGTGTAGGGGAAAAGAGTGTTTTTTCCATTCATAACGGGTGGCGAGCGCCGCCAGTCGGACGCTCATAAGAAGTTGCTTCTAATATAGAGTCATTCATCAGTTATCAGTTATCAGTTATCAGATAAAGAAAGCTGATTCTTCCGGGGTTTTCAGTTGCGTGCAATACACTCAAGATGTTCCGGAGGAAGGTCTCTACTCATCGGATGTGTATTTGATTCAGACAAAAATCGCTATAATCAGTAACTTGAGGTGATTAGCAGTCTTGACCGCTGAGTGCTAAATTGTGTATTGGAAGCGCTAGAGAACACTAAACATGGCAAAAATTGTTGCATTTGATGAAGATTCGCGACGGGCGTTAGAACGTGGTATCAATGCTCTTGCTGATGCCGTGAAAATTACTTTAGGACCAAAAGGTCGTAACGTTCTGTTAGAGAAAAAATTTGGAGCACCCCAAATTGTCAACGATGGTATCACCGTTGCCAAAGAAATTGAACTCGAAGATCCCCTAGAAAATACTGGCGCAAAACTCGTCCAGGAAGTGGCGTCAAAAACCAAAGATGTGGCTGGAGATGGAACCACCACCGCGACTGTGTTGGCGCAAGCGTTAATCCGCGAGGGTTTGAAGAATGTTGCTGCAGGTAGCAACCCTATCGCTTTGAAGCGGGGAATTGACAAAACCGTTGAGGCGCTGGTAAAGGAAATTGCAGCAGTGGCGAAGCCTGTAGAAGGTGCGGCGATCGCCCAAGTTGCGACTGTCTCTGCTGGAAACGACGAAGAAGTCGGTCAGATGCTAGCTGAGGCGATGGAGAAAGTCACCAAAGATGGTGTGATCACCGTTGAAGAATCCAAATCTCTGACAACAGATTTAGAAGTTGTAGAAGGGATGCAAATTGACAGGGGTTATATTTCTCCGTACTTCATCACCAACAACGAACGGATGACGGTGGAATTTGAAAACGCCCGCATCCTGATTACTGATACGAAAATCAGCAACGTCCAAGACTTAATTCCAGTTTTGGAAAAAGTTGCCCGTTTGGGTCAATCCTTGCTAGTTATCGCCGAAGATGTAGAAGGCGAAGCTTTAGCAACCTTGGTCGTGAACAAAGCGCGGGGAGTCCTTGCAGTCGCCGCCATCAAAGCCCCTGGATTTGGCGATCGCCGTAAAGCAATGTTACAAGACATTGCCATTCTCACTGGCGGTCAAATGATTTCCGAAGAAATCGGCTTAAGCTTAGATACCGTTGCTTTGGAAATGCTGGGAACTGCCCGGAAAATCACAATTGACAAAGAAAACACCACCATCGTCGCTGCTGGTGAAAACGCAAAAGCAGACGTGCAGAAGCGAATTGGTCAAATTCGTAAACAACTAGAAGAAACCGATTCAGACTACGATAAAGAAAAACTGCAAGAGCGCATCGCCAAGCTAGCCGGTGGAGTTGCAGTCATTAAAGTGGGTGCGGCGACAGAAACCGAACTCAAAGACCGCAAACTACGGATTGAAGATGCTCTGAACGCGACCAAAGCTGCTGTAGAAGAAGGTATTGTTCCTGGTGGTGGAACAACACTGATTCATTTGTCGCGCAAAGTACAAGAGGTGAAAAACACTCTTGACGCAGAAGAACAGATTGGTGCTGATATTGTAGCGCGATCGCTCGAAGCCCCCTTGCGTCAAATTGCAGACAATGCTGGTGCTGAAGGCTCTGTGATTGTCGCCAGAGTGCGGGACACTGATTTCAATACTGGCTACAACGCCGCTACTGGGGAATTTGAGGACTTGATTGCTGCTGGAATTATCGACCCTGCGAAAGTCGTGCGTTCAGCCTTACAAAACGCCGCTTCCATCGCTGGAATGGTTTTAACCACCGAAGCGATCGTGGTTGAAAAACCTGAGAAGAAACCCGCCGGTGGCGCGCCTGACATGGGCGGTATGGGCGGTATGGGCGGCATGGGCGGTATGGGCGGCATGGGCATGATGTAGTCCTATTGACCATGTATAATTAAGTAGGGTGGGCACTGCCCGCCTTACTTATTTGGCGATTTTAAGGCGATTTTAATAAGAAAGGCGATCGCACTTATAGCAACTCTAAAAATTGCTCAAGGTCTATACGAGCTTGCTTTAAAATTTTAGCGAGAGTAGTACGCTTAACTGGGCGATAAGCTGGAACTGTTAATTTCAATACTTCATTTGGCATAGTTTTTTCTAATCTGATGTGACTGCCACGCTGACGTACAATAACCCATCCATACCGTTCTAAAGCAGTGATAATTTGAGTGTATGGCAAGCTGGGTACTTTGTGCTCACAGTACCAATTCCCTTACGAATGCTCCCTCTGTAACACTTAACTCGTCTTCCAATGGCTCAAGATAAAGTTCTATTGCTTCTTGGATATTGTCTAATGCTTCTTCGATTGTTTCCCCTTCGCTGATACAGCCTGGAAGAGAAGGTACAGAGACAGTGTATCCGCCTTCATCGCTGGGTTCTAGTATGACTTTTATCTTCATAATTTGGCTTTGTGACTTTATTTTAAATATAATGCGTGTTGTGTAAGCAATAAGGCGATCACAAGGGAGCGCAGTGCCCTTTGGGCGCTCTCATTTAGATTTCTATTCTGCAACGCCAAAAATCGTAAGCATTTGACGGACAGTTACGATTTTTACACCTTCTACTATGACCAGATGCAACAAATCACGCTTATCCCCTGTAACCAGATAGGTGGATTTCCCTGCTATGGCTGTAGCAATGATTCGATTGTCAGTTGGATCATTGGAATACTCCACGTCAGGCAATTCACTCACAACCTCAGCGTGGTTCCATAACCCTGTAACCAATATCGTAGCTTGAGAATCATTAATATACTTTTTCAGTTTGGGATAACAGAGAACACGCTCAAGCTCCTCCAACTGTTCTGGTGAGGTGACAAGGGTATATTTTCCTTCGTCCCACGCACGATAAAGTAAATACGGCAAAGACTGCTTATTCAGCAGGGAACTAACCAGCACATTGGTATCAAGAACGATGCGCTGCACGTGTAGCACTCACCGCTTCATCAATAACCGACTCAATTTCTTCGGAGGGAAAAGCTGTATTGCGATCATGCACTTCCTGAATTGTAGATCTGAAAATCTTTTCCTGAACTGCTTTTTCTATGAAATGAGATATATCGCTGTCACCATGTTCCGCCAGAAACTTGCGTAGAGCTTCATTTGTCTCTTCTGAAACAGTAATAGACAATTGTATCATAACCGCATTTTTATATGAGGCATCTTTGATTTTAATAAGGCAATTCTAACATTACTATTTGCACAATCGTGTTCATGGATGCAACTGTGTAAAACCAATGAAAACGTATCAAATCGTACTAGATACCAACGTCCTACTTGCAGGTCTACGCTCTCAACGTGGTGCATCCTATAAACTATTAACAATACTCAACGACAACCGTTGGCAATTAAATATTTCTATCGCTCTAGTATTTGAGTATGAAGAAATTCTTAAACGAGAACAAATGCAGTTAGGTTTAAGTTTAGAAGATATTGATAATGTTATTGATGCTCTTTGTGCCATCGCCAACAAACGTAGCATTTTCTATCTGTGGCGACCAATGTTAAACGACCCAGATGATGACTTCTTGGTAGATTTAGCTGTAGAATCCCAAGCAGACTACATCATTACCTACAATCAAAAAGATTTACAACCAGCTGAGAAATTTGGCATCAAAGTAGTAACACCCAAACAGTTCTTGCAAGCAATGGGAGAAATCGCATGACTAACTTAAACGTCCAAATTCCTGAGTCTTTGTACAAACAAATGGAAGCCTTGGCAACAAAAGAAAATATGTCAATAGAACAACTTGTAGCAGTTGCTCTGTCTGCACAAGTCTCCGCCTGGATGACCAAAGATTATTTAGAAGAAAAAGCTCAACGCGGTAGTTGGGAAAAATTTCAACAAGTTCTAACTAAAGTTCCTGATGTAGAACCAGACGATTACGACAGACTTGATTAATTTTTGCTGGTAACAAACAGGATTGTTAGGATTCATTAAGAATTTATCTGAATATAGCGGTTCTCGTTTGCATGAAGTACATTTTTCAACCTCACCACGCCAGATGCTACAACGGAGGGAACCTCAACGCCAGATACCTACGGAGGGAAACCCTCCTGCAGTACTGGCTCCGCAACGCACTGGCTCCCCAACCCCTCTCCTTAGCAAGGAGAGGGGAGCGCTTGCGTCAGCAAATGCGGGGTGAGGTGACGACCGTATTGCACCGAAGTGAGAACCGCTATAAACTGCTTGATTTGGCTGTCTTCACCAGTAAAATCTTTTTTTCACTTTATTCTCTGCGCCTGGTGCTTCTACTCTGTGAGAAGCCGCAAAACAATATCAAATCACCTTTGTTTGTCATTCTGACCGCAGGGAAGAATCTCACCAAAGACTTGCTTGTAATATATCTTGCTTAATGTAGAATACAAATACTTAGGTAAGATTAGTATAATTTTATAACTTGTTTTGGATATAAACGATAATATTTGAGAAATAGCGCGTAAATATTGGATGCTAATACGTTAAAATACTTAAGTGTGAGTATCAAACACTCGACAACGAGTCTCAAACACTCGACAGCGAGTATCAAACACTCAAGCGAGAGTCTCAAACACTCGACGACGAGTCTCAAACACTCGACGATGAGTCTTAAACACTCGACGACGAGTATCTATAGCGCTTCTGATTTGAATGAAGTATAAATTTATCTGCGTTTATCTGCGTTTATCTGCGGTTCCTTAATTCTTTGATGCATTGCACCCAATTAGAAACTGCCATAACACTCAATCACGAGTATCTGAAGCTAACTGTTGGCGAAGAATTGCCAAATTTTCACGAACAGTGACAGTGTGAGGATGATTTACCCCTAACTGTCGCTCAAAAATCTCCAAAGCTTGTTGGTACAAAGGTTCGGCTTCACTGTAGCGTCCTTGGGATTTGTAGAGTAATGCCAGGTTGTTGAGGCTAGTGGCGACAGAGGGATGTTCTTCGCCCAACAGGCGTTTACTCAGTTCTAAAGCTTGCAGGTACAACGGTTCGGCTTCACTGTAGCGTCCTTGGGAATCGTTCCAAAATACCCAAAAAATCTTGTAGTCGTTTTAGTACTTCCCGGATATGTTTTGTCTCTAAACCAGTGAGTTCTGCCAATTCTCTCAAATTCGTCCTAACAATGACAACTTGCTTTGACTCTTGCCAGTTGGGTTTGTTTTTGAAAGGTTGGCAGTCTAACTCGTCATTAGCATAAGCCAAAAACCTGTCTAAAAGCTGCCTTACTCGCGCTTTGACATCATCACCGTAGGAAGGACGCGCCATCAGTTACCTTGAGAAAGTTTGCGACAAAGTTTGGGGATTCCCCAATCTTAACCTACCTACCCCAAACTCCAAATTCCTGATTTGAACCAATTTCAACAGATAGAAAAGAGCATTTGCTGTCAGAGACTACCCCAAATTTATCGTTACCTCAACAGTTGAGGAACGACAAATGAAAGTAGCTCAATCAAAGAATAATAAGAAGTTGGTGGCAGTTTTGGTATTTACAATTTCCCTTGTTGCTGACTTAATCATCCCTGGTTTGGGAATTGCGATTGATTTTTTATTTTTGCTGTGGGAATTGATGGAACCAGAGGAGATTGAGGGAGAAGATTCGGAGGAGTTATAAGATTCGTAGTGAGGGCGTAGTATAGTAGGGTGCGTTATAGCGAAGCGAAACGCACCATTAATCGGGCGTGCGTTACGGCAAAATATTCATTGGCGCTATCTTTATTCACAAGCGTGCCGTAACACACCCTACTTCTACGGTTACACAAGCACTAAAGTGCTCACTACGTTAACTCTTTTTTTACTCCATCACTGCTAATACTGATTTCGGTAACAACTTATCTTTAAACCAAACAATCCTAGCAGGTACATCATTTAATTTCACTCCTGCTTTATCCAAATTCAATCGTTCAGAAATAGCCAATATCAAATCATCACGTCCTGCGCGTCGCACCTGTGAAAACTTCTTTTGTAAATATTCCGGTCGCCAATAACCAACGATTTCTAATAAAAATGTTCGTCCATCAGGATGCACTAATCTAAAATCGGGAATCATCACACTTCCAGGAATAGGAATTAAGTCAACTTCTCGCTCTAACACCCAATCCGTTTTCATTGACTCCCACTTATCAGCAAAAGACTCTTCCAACATACTATCGTATGGCTTACCTGTTGAATAATGAGAAACCAAACCACATTCCGAATTAAGAGTAAACCTTCCAGTTTTCCATGTATTTGTGTACGTATCACGAATTTGCAATATGGTAGAAAGACTCCATTTTGTGACATGAAGTAAAGCTGGAATCAGCTTCGCTATCGCCAAACCATACCGTGTACTTGGAGTAAACAAACTCGTCGGACCATCAATAGTAATTGTAAAACCGTGGTCAGCATCACCCTCAATATAAGACATTAATTGAAACAGCTTGAGATAGCGAAACAAAAGCTTATATTGCCCAGGAACATTGCGGTGAGCATTTATCACCAACTGACTTGCTCTATAAAACACCCCCTGCACTTGAGACAAATTGTATCGATGCAATATATCATGGGGCGCTGGCGCATCAAAAGCAGTTAAAATCTTATTCTCAGACAAATCCGCATATAACCCCTCACGAACTTGTTTCGGCAAAACTTCGCGCTCAAGCTCATGACTTAACTCATCAGCAATCTTGGTCAAAGTCACTTCCGTCAACTCCCGACTTGGAGGAGATTTCGCCGCCAAAGCAAAAACCCTTTCTCGTAACATTTGAGGTTCCAAAGGACTCACCACCTCAAACGTGCAGAAACTGCTTTTAAGGATATAAGCCAAACCCCGCTTCTCCCTATAATCTGGAGTATCCCCCTCCAACTCCGACAACTGACGCTCAAGTACACCCTGAGTTTCACCTACCGCCTTCTGAAAAGTCGTTGTTAACTCAGTCGCCGTCGCCAAATTCTTATCATCAATCTTCAATCTTTTGGGGATAATCTCTTCCCCATTTTGCCTATGACTTAGTAACTCTGTTGGTAACATTGAAATTTTGAACTGCAAATGGACGCGGATGAATACAGATATAGCAATCCTATCTGATTTAAAAAAAATTGATTAAATTAACCGCAGAGGCGCAGAGAGCGCAGAGGAGGAAAAGAGAGAGTTTCACGAATGATTTAGGACTGCTATATTCAGGTTTCATCTGTATTAATTGGAGGTTTCTTTTGAACTTTATAATTTATCTCCAACTGTTCAGCAGCCTTAAGACTCTTTTCCTTCCCACTCCCGTAAATAACCTGTAAATTCCCTTTCTTCTCCTCCTTTCCTCTGTGTTCTCTGCGCCTCTGCGGTTCGTTTCTCTTCTCCCCACCTCTTCTCCTCGCCGAAGTCCCCTCCTCACTCGTATCCTCCGCCACCACCTCATATAAAATCGCCTGCTTATTATTATCCTTACCCTTTCTTAAAACCCGTCCTAATCTTTGAATATACTCTCGTGTTGAACCAGTCCCAGATAAAATAATCGCAACAGAAGCCGCAGGAACATCAACACCCTCATTCAACACATGAGAAGCAACCAAAGTTTTATACTCTCCCTCACGAAATTTTGTTAATACTTCATGCCGTTCCTTCACAGGAGTTTGATGAGTAATTGCTGGAACAAGAAACGCTTGAGAAATACGATAAACTGTCGCATTGTCAGCGGTAAAAATTAAAATTCTTTCTGGATAATGTTCTGTCAAGATATCAGCAAGAACTCTAATTTTACCATCAGTCCCCAAAGCGATATCTTTCGCTTCACGGTGCGCTAACATTGCTCTACGCCCAGCTTGCGATCGCGCACTCATTTGCACAAATTTTTGCCAGCCTTGAAGACTCCCCAAAGAAATCTTTGATTCTTTTAAAAAATCATTGCGAACTTGAATCAGTTGAGTGTACTTTTCCCGCTCATGTTGTGATAATTTGACCTTAATTTGTACAATTTCATGTTCTGCTAACGCCTTTCCTGCTAAATCTTCAGCCCTTTTACGGTAAACTTCTCTACCTATTAAGATATTCAAGTCAGCATGTTTCCCATCAGTGCGTTCTGGTGTCGCAGATAGTCCTAGACGATAGGGTGCGATCGCATATTCTGCAATCACCCGACTAAAATCTGTTGGCAAATGATGACATTCGTCAAAAATTAATAAACCATATAGATTCCCCAAACTTTCCGCATGGATAGCTGCACTATCATAAGTTGCAACAAGTACAGGTGTTCTATCCCGCGAACCACCACCCAGCAACCCAACCTCAGCATCAGGAAACGCTGCCTTCAAATGAGCATACCACTGATGCATTAAATCCAGTGTTGGAACAACAATCAGCGTTGTGCGCGGCGTCGCTTGCATCGCCATTTGCGCCAGATACGTTTTTCCTGCTGCTGTGGGAAGCACGACAACTCCTTGTCTTCCCGCAAGTTTCCACGCAGCTAACGCCTCACTCTGATGCGGGTAAGGTTCCATTTCCAAACTAGGAACCAACTCTATTGGATAAAACCCCTTAGCTTCATCGACAAAATTAGTCTCTTCCGCTTGCATTGCTTCCACCAAAGCACGGTAATGAATAGCCGGAATGCGGAATTTTTCTACTCTATCATCCCATGTCGCAAAATCCATCCAAGCCCTGCTGCGTGGTGGTGGATGCAAAATTAATGTGCCACGATCAAAAGTTAGTGTGGGCGTGCGAGCCATTTTTGCTTTTCCCAGCTTTTTTAAAATGTCAGATGTGTCTCACTTTTAACTATTAATAACGTAAAAGCTGTTATTACGAACCTCGCTGGACGCATCTAACATTTCAAACAGAATGTAACCAGACCCAAAATTTATCTGGGTCTGGTTAAAATTCCAAAACAATCCGGAATCTTGAATATACAATCTGTATTCTGATTAGGACTTACGCACTTTACAAATAAACTATTGTGTGCATAACGCAAAGAGTGCCAACTTCGGTGCGGTTCTGCAATAGTCAGATTTCGCAAGAATTTCTTATTTTATCTCACTGGTGCATAAATTG
>JAAUSC010000317.1 GCA_012031965.1 Scytonema sp. RU_4_4 | reverse complement strand
TCCTCAAACAAAATGCAGTCATTTGACGCTTCAAAATCCGTGACTTCTCGGATAAATGTAAAATATACTTGAAAAAAGAAACAAAATCTTGTGAAATTCGTATTAATTAACTGTAAAGTGCATCTACAAAAAATTGTTTCTGAATTATGAGATAACATCGTCATGCTACCAAATCCCTTCACTCCCGTAAAGCCAGTACCCCCAGAACGTTTTGTTGGGCGGATTTATGAACTAGCCGCTGCGTGTGCTCAAATTGGTGGTCGGGGTCACATAGCGATTTGGGGAGGTCCAGGGATGGGTAAGCGCTCTTTATTGGAAAAATTGGCTTCTCCCCAGACAATGGAAGAACATGGACTAGATCCATCTCGGTTTGTGGTTGTTCTTCTAAGTTGCGAGAGTATCATTCCTTTCACTCCCTATGGCTTTTGGGAAGAAGTCCTGAAGGAGTTGCAGAATAAGTTGGACAGTGAGCCTGAATTGCAGGTTGAAATTGAGACATTGTTGGGAGAAAGTCGAGCAACTAAAGATAGTTTACGCCAGGTGTTGAGAGGACTGAAAAAACAAAATAAGTTTTTGCTGCTATTGGTAGATGACTTTGATGACGCCCTTCGTTCAAACGAAACCTACACTGAAGTCGAAATGGCAAAATTTTTGAGCGAGTGTCGTAGTTTGGCTGTTCACTCTCATGAGAGCAAATATCTCTCAATGATTGTGACTTCACGCAAGCGTCTCAATGAACTGAGTCCCACGCTCAATGCAAATGCTTCTCCTTGGTACAATCACTATCTGTTTGTGCATCTACAGCTATTTACTGAACAGGAAGTAGATGAATTACTTCAACCACTCACACTAAAAATGACACCAGAATTACGGAAAGGCATTTCTCAAATGGCTGGTAGACACCCGGCTTTACTACAAATTGCAGGCTTTCATCTATACAACTTTTTCTACAAATTTTAAATTTTAAGGATTTATTCTCAAAGAAGGCTAAAGACTATGACACAGATGAATGAACCCAGACAAGAAAACGAACTTAACGAGAGATTTTTCAGAGACTTTGAAACCAATACCAAACATATTTTTCAAAATATTTGGGAAATTTGCACTGAAGAAGAACAGACATTATTAATGCTGATTGCTTTGTCTATTTCTAAAGGTCGTCTAGACAAGAAGAGACAGTTTGACCTGAGTGGAATTGACCTTATCTTTACCCAAAGAGAACGCGAGTTAAAAAACTTGGAAGAACAAGGAGTTATCATCCGCGAAACAAATATAGAAAACAAACGAGTACAAAATGTATACTCTTTCACTTCATTACTTATGGAGCAATTCGTCATTCAAGAAATTTGGAACACAGAAAATTCTGATATACACAAACGACAAAGAATATTTCTCAAGCTGATGAGTCACGAGCAAGTCGAGAAAGTCACAAGGTTTACGAATTGGTTATGGCAACATAAAAATGAGCTATTCTCTGCTGCTGAATTGTCTGGCAGACTTTTCGGAGGATTACCATAAAAACTAAATTAGAAAATAAATCTTAAATACATAAAGTACACATAGCAAACAAACTATCTGTATTGTCTGCGTCCATCTGCATCCATCTGCGTCCATCTGCACGCCACATGCTTCAACGGGGGGAACCCCCGCAACGCAGTGGCTTGTCCATCTGCGGTTCCAAATATCCTTAAAATCAGATTTTTACAAGAAAATTATCATATATAACCGGATTCCATATGTATGGTACAAAATCCTTATATTGTTGGCACTCCCATTCATGAACCCAACATGTTTTTTGGTCGGGAAAGTCTGCTAAGTTTTATCGAAGACAATCTGAGACAAAATGTAAAATTTATCTTGTTACACGGTCACAGACGTATCGGTAAAACTTCTGTACTCAAACAAATTCCCAACAAGATTGCTCCGAATAATTTTGCTTTTGTTCATTATGATTTACAATCTCACACTAAGCCAAACCTATATGATATTCTACAGAATGTCGCTGAAGAAATTGTCAATCAACTTGATTTAAATCAAGACAGTATAAGACTGCCGACACAAAGAGAGTTACAAAATGATTTAGAGATATTCTCTTATAAATTTCTGCCTCAAGTTTATCAAAAATTAGGTGATATAAAACTGGTATTGCTCTTAGATGAATTTGATGTTGCCTGTGATGAAACCGACAATATACTAGATAAAGATTTAGGTTTATTTCCTTATTTAGAAAAGCTTCTCAAACAGCAAGAAAAATTATTTATCATTTCGGTTGCTGGACGACATCCTAATGATTTAACAAACTTGCTTAAATTGTTTACAAGTGCGCCCTACCAAGAAATTAGTCTTCTAGATGAGCTAAGTGCTAAGCGACTAATTTGTAACCCAACTCAAGGGGTTCTGAAGTACAACCAAGATGCGATAACAGAAATTCTGGAACTCACAGCAGGACACCCTTATTGTATCCAAGTCATTTGCTTTAAGATTTTCTTGCAAGCACAAAGTAATGATAACTGGATAGTCACTCGTGCGAATGTGGAGAATGTAATAGAAAAGGCAATTGAGCACGCAGAGGGTGGATTAGTATGGTTATGGGATGGATTGACTATTGCAGAGAAAGTGGTTTTATCAGCTGTAGTGGAAGCACAAAGGAACGCTATTCACAAAGTCCAACGACATCCAGAAGAACCGTTAACGTTACTCAAAAATTATGGAGTTATCCAAACAAAGGAACTAGTTCAAGCTACCAGCCAACTAGCTACAAAGGGTTTCTTAGATAACATAGAACGTAGAGTCAAAATTGAATTTATCCGCTTTTGGTTGGCGCAAAGACACCCACTACGGCAAGAGATACGAGAACTGGAAAAACATCAGCAAGAAAACGTTAATTCCCTGTGCGAAGTAGCAAATAGACTGCATCAAGAGAACAAAAAGCAAGAAGCACTCGATATTTACAACCAAGCTTTGGCGCTCAATCCCAATCACTTTCCCACTGTGTTAGCACTAGCTAAGCTAAATTTGGAGTTGAAAAATTTCAACGAAGCATTGCAACTTTATGAACGAGCCTACAAAGTTGATCCCATCAGCAACAAAGAAGTGCTTTTAAATGCGTTGGAAACATATGGTAGTGAGTTGACAACGCAAAAACAGTACGCACAGGCAAAGGAGCAATACAATAGAGTATTGGAAATTAAGCCTGATAGAATATCAGCTTTGCGAAGACTGGAAGAAATTAAAAGTTTCGAGTCTTCACGTAATTATCATTCTGGAAGTAACAACAATAGTCAGGATAAGCTCAAGGGAATTCCTTTAAAAACGATTGCAGCAGTAGCAGGAACAATTGCCTTAGTTATTGTTGGTGGTATTGGCTTTTATAGGTGGTCAAATTCTTGCCCTGCAGGTCAACAGAAAGTTAATGATCGTTGTGTAGTTGAACCTCATACTGTACAAGAAAATAATATAACGAATAATATCAGTCAGGGCGATAATAATACCAGTCGGGACGATAATAATATCAGTCGAGGGGAACGCACTCTATTTCCTACGATTCCCAATCAATATCGTGACCAAGGTATTGAAGCATTCAAGCAAGGCAATTACGAACAAGCTGTTAATTATTTTGCTCAAGCTGTGCAGTATAACCGTAACGACCCAGAAGTGTTGATTTACTATAACAATGCCTTAGCCCGCCAAGAAGGTTCTCCTTTCACTTTCGCAGTCGTTGTACCTGTAGGAAGTAAACAAGATATTGCTCAAGAAATCTTGCGTGGCGTCGCACTCTCTCAAAATCAGTTTAATGCTAATGGTGGATTTAATGGTCAGTTACTGGAAATTGTTGTTGCCAATGATGCTGATAAGCCAGAAGAAGCGAAAAAAATAGCTCAGCAACTGGTTGATGATAAATATAAATCTGTACTGGCGGTGATTGGACACAACACTAGTAATGCTACTGGAGCTGCAGTATATGAATATCAAAACGCTTCTCAACCCTTAGCCATCATCTCTCCTACCAGTACCAACAGCCAATTACAGGGTACAACTTTCTTTAGGACAGTCCCTTCTAACCTCAAAGAGGGTCAACAATTGGCTGAATATATTCGCAATCAGCTTGGCTTAACAAAAGTTGTCATTTTCTATAATCGTGATCAAGCATTGTTTAGCAATGATCTGAGGGAACAATTTACAAAGAAATTTGAACAACTAGGTGGTCAAGTTGTTTGGAATATTAATTTGACAGAGCCGAAACTAGATGTAAACCAAAAACTAAACGAAAGTGTATCTCAACAATACCAGGCACAGGCAGCTTTGTTGTTCCCTGAGTCGCAATACGTTTCTACGGCGCTCGAAATTGTTAAAGTAAAGGCTAATTCAAACAACCCAAAGGTGCGAAGCCTAAAGTTGTTAGGTAGCTCTACTCTGTATGAGAACAAAACCTTGAAAGAAGGTGGAAATGCAATTGAAGGCTTGATTTTAAGTCTTCCTTGGTTTCGGGAAGCACCACAATCAAAAAACTTTGCTCAAAAAGCAGCACAGCAATGGGGAGGAAAGATTAGCTGGAGTACAGCTACTAGCTATGATGCGACTCAAGCTTTAATTCAAGCTTTATCCTCCAACCCCTCTCGCGCAACAGTTTTACAAAGACTGCGACGAGTAAACCTTTCACCTCAACACACCTCCGGAAATCCAATTCAATTTAGTCCAGAAGAAGAGATACAGATGGAACCCGTTCTTATTAAAGTTGAAAAAGGTCAATTCAAGATATTGCAATCAAACTGAAGAACAGGACAAATAGCTTCTTAAATTGAGAAGAGATATGATGACTGATTTGATCGCTCGAAGAAATCCTTACATAATTGGTCGTCCAATTGATGAACAAGAATTATTGTTCGGACGAGAAAATATATTTCAGTTTATTGAGGATAATCTGAAGCTAGGTGTCAAAGTTGTCTTTTTATACGGTCAACGACGTATTGGTCTATCCTCCGTCATTCGCAATATTCCTAAGTCTGTTGCGCCAGAGGAATTTGTGTTTGTTACCTTTGATATTCAAGAACACAGCCAAAAAACTTTCAGCAGTTTATTGCATAGCCTGAGTATAGATATCATTGCTTACTTAAATCTTGATAAATATAATATAACATTGCCTTTAGCTTCCGAGTTAGAAGCAGAACCAGAAATCTTTTATTGCCAGTTTTTGCTTCAAGTTTATGAGAGATTGGGAGGTAAAAAAATAGTATTTTTGCTGAAAGAAGTTGAGAGTTTAGAGTATAAAGATACTCACTCAGACATTAAAAAAATCTGTTGCTATTTACAATCAATTATCCAACAACAAGAAAAACTATTTATCATTTCTTTATTAGAGGACAATTAGTAGATAAGTCGTATTTACTCAGTTTATTTCAGAATGCGCCCTACCAAGAAGTTGGTTTGCT
>JAAUSC010000106.1 GCA_012031965.1 Scytonema sp. RU_4_4 | reverse complement strand
AGCCAGGCGTTGGTTGTATCTGCTCCTGGTCATTCAAAAGAATGGCTCAAAGGTTTTGCTAAGAAAAAAATTCTTATGTTCAAAGAAGAAAAAAAATACTTTTTGTCAGTATGAATTAGATCAATGGGCTGGGATCAAGCTCTTAAGCAGATTTTTGAAAATTGCAATGACAGGTATTATCAAATGGTCATTTATTAGCACACAGTGGAAAAATGCCTCAAAAGAGCTAGTATCTATCAAATTTTGGCAAGGTTATTTTGGATTAACTACGTAAAAATATATGAGGAGGAAAAAGTGGCAGATAACTTTTATGTCAGATTAAAAAGGCTCCTAAGTCATCGCGATTGGTACCTTTGGTTATTAATCACAGCAGGTTTAAAACTCAATAAATTCTGCGTCCAGCGACTAAACTTTAATGGTTCTCATACCTTCATTGATAGAAGTAAGGGTTCTGAGCGTCTACTAATTGTATTAGCTGGCTACAAGAGTTTTTTGTGGCCTCTAACGCTTACTAGAATTGCTAAATTTGTCCCGTCAGATGTTGATGTCTGTATCCTTTCTTCTGGACTGTATTCTGAACCTCTGGATAAAATGGCAGCTGATTATGGCTGGTCTTATCTTTATACAAAACTCAACAAGGTCTCACTAGTTCAGAATCTAGCAATTCTCAGACATCAAAAAGCGAAGTGGATATACAAGCTAGACGAGGATATTTTCATATCTGAAAACTTCTTTGAAAAACTTTTAGAGGGGTATTTATACGTCAGAAATGAGGGGTTATATAACCCTGGTTTTTGTTCCCCCATGCTTAATGTTAACGGCTACTCATACATCAGCTTTCTTAGAAGTATTAATGCTGATGATGAATACAAAGCTAAATTTGGTGAACTCAAACACGCAGCTAGAGACATCAAGGCTTTTGATGATAGTGAGGCAGCTAAATGGTTGTGGGAAAAGAGCTTGCCATTTGATAATGTGGCTCAGCATATTGCCTCCCAGCCTTTTAAATACTCAGCATCGCCACATCGATTCAGTATTGGAGCTATTCTTTTTGAAAGAGAGTTTTGGGAAGCAATAGGTGGTTTTAGAGTTTCTCTCAAAGAGGGATGTCTTGGCATAGATGAAGGCTATCTTTGTCAAGATTGTATTGAGATGTCAAGAGTGATGATTGTCATTCACAATTTGTTTGCTGGACATTTTTCATTTGGTCCTCAATCAGCTGCAATGAAGGAGTATTTGCCAGAAATATACCCTCAACTTTGCCTCAAAGAGATAAGCCATGAAAGTAGATTGGCTTGTTAAAGCTTAGTTTTTAATGTCATGGCACTAAGATAAGGTGAAATCGTTGAAGGATAAGCGTTGTAGCCGAATGTCGTTGACCATTTGGGAGAGTTAATTGCAGCAACACCCTCCGGTGTCATATAGCAATCCTATTTGATTTGTGTGAAAGTGCCTGCGCGTAGCGCATAAATTGATAGACTCAGATTCCCGATTTCTTTAAGAAGTCGGGAATCTTATTTTTCACAAATGATTTAGGACTGCTATATCTTGCAGTAGATGACAAACAGCTTCACCCTGGAAGGTGCTATCAAGCTCGTAAATTCCTTTGCCATTTAGGTTTCTAAGATTGGCAAGTTAAAAATCTATGAACAACTCCCGCAACTGGAGCACCCTAAATCGGTCACAATTAGCCGCCCAAAAGATAGGCTGCACAAGCTGATATCATTACTGGCTAAGAATCATAGCACAGTGATAATTGAAGAGTTCAACGTATCAGGGATGATGGCAAATCACAAACTGGCTAAAACAATCCAAGATATAGGATTTTATGAGTTTCGCCGCCAGTTGACTTATCAAATGCGCTTACTGGGGTTCTTACTGGAGTTCTTACTGGGGTTAGATATAGCTCGTAATATCTTGGTTGCATTCGTCCGCGAGATAGGACAGTGCTCGAAATCTCAATCCCATTAACTCTTCATAGAAGGGATTGAGTTTGCACAAAGGTGGAATATGGAGCACCACGCGCTCGCCCCAGAGTTTAATATCGCGTGCAAATGGGCACTGCGATGGAATAAGTTGGCATATCCAGTTAGCGACTTTAGAGTTGTGAATATCTACCTGGTCGAGCCACTCGCGAATTGGACTGAAAAGGGCGATTCTGCGATGAATGTGCGTAAAGTTCGTCATTAAGTAGCTCCTTGTAGCTTGCAACATCACTAGTTTCACTAATTTTGTCAATTACCAAGGCTGGCAAATTTTTGTAGAAAACACGCGGATCTTCAATATTGTTGGATGTCGGAGTGGCAATGGCCAGGTTAAGCAGCCCCAACTCCTACACCCGCCTTACCACCTCGACTTTCAGCTTTGCCCAATCAACCTGCTATGCTACATATTTCTTGCAACTAAATGAGCGGTGGAGGTAGCCATAGCCGCAAGTTGTAGCTAATCCTATACACTGTCTGATAGTTTTTGGCTCCTTACGGTACGGGAGTCTTCGGGTTTGCTAAAAGTGTTTTACCCGTTCGCAATCCTAAACCTTATAAGGTGACAAGTTGGGGATGAAAAAGTGACAAAACCGGGATAAACCCTGAGGTTAGATGCAGCAAATACTAACGTTTTCCTTTTGAGGAGTTAGAAAGGGTTGCATCTACTACTTCTAAATTCTGACTCAAAAACACTTTAAAGATAATCGTGAACCCGTCTTGCGCTCATGCCAAGTTTGTATACTTGAAAAAATATTTGCCTTTTTCCAGCTTTGCCACTTTTTCGTCCCAGGTTTGTCACCCTTGCTTGTTTAAGGTGATACCTAGTTACGCTTCATAAGCAAAACAGTAGTGCGGACATAAACAAAACTTATGTGTTAACGGCACACCTGCCAAAAGAATGTCTGCCCTATACAAAGGAAACACTTCGGAGAAGTTGAAGCAATGAAGAAATTGATTGAAGGTTTGCACGAGTTTCAAACAAACTACGTCTCTACCCACCGGGCACTATTAGAAGAGTTGTCCCATGGTCAGAAACCCAGAGTCTTGTTCATTACCTGCTCTGACTCTCGGATTGTACCTAACTTAATTACCCAGACAGACATGGGTGAGCTATTTATTATTCGCAATGCCGGAAATATCATCCCTCCCTATGGAGCGACCAATGGAGGTGAAGGATCAACGATAGAATATGCCATTCACGCATTGGGCATTGAACAAATTATTGTCTGCGGTCACTCTGAATGCGGTGCAATGAAAGGATTGTTGCATCTCAACAAGCTTCAAGAAGATATGCCTCTCGTGTACGACTGGCTCAAGCATGCAGAAGGAACTCGCAGACTTGTGAAAGATAATTATAAAAACTACACCGATGAAGAACTGCTAAAAATTGCGGTTGCGGAGAATGTGGTAACGCAAATCGAAAATTTGAAGACTTATCCATTAGTCCACTCCAGACTGCATCAAGGCAAGATCCAAATTTACGGCTGGGTCTACAATATTAAGACTGGCGAGGTGTTAGCCTACGATCCCATTAGTCACACCTATGTACCTCCCCAAAGTCAGTTGCCTGAGTACAATGCTACTAATGAACGTTACAGACGTTTGCCTGTTACTTCTATCTGGGAACCAGTGTCAGCGGCTTAACTACAGTGTTATTAATGAACCAACACAAAAGTTGTTGGTTCATACCAATGCCTGACTCTTTACCTGTGAACTTTCCCGCCATGAACATACCCTCCATTTATGGAGGAGCACGAGAGCACAGGGGTAAAGGAGATTTGGAGTATGCAACTTAAATGCTAGTCAGTGTAGACAAAGGACTAAAGAACAGACACTCCAGACAACATGATTTGAATACATATTTTCTGCTCAGCTTGAAGCCACTTTTACAGATGAGGAGCACTGTATGGCAACGTACAAAGTTAGATTAATGAACCCAGATGAAGGGTCGGATGTAACCATTGACGTTCCTGAAGGCGAATATATTCTGGATGCGGCTGAACAACAGGATATTGACCTACCCTACTCTTGCCGTGCGGGTGCTTGCTCTACCTGTGCTGGTAGGTTGAAAGAAGGTACTGTTGACCAGTCTGATCAGTCTTTCCTTGACGATGAACAGATCAAAGTTGGGTATGTGTTGACCTGCGTAGCTTATCCCACTTCTGACTGCACTATTGTCACCCACCAAGAAGGATCACTGTACTAAAAAACTTGAAAAATTTTTGAGTGTATTAAGTTGAAGCTTGCAGGATTTAAAGCAAGCAGCCCTATCCTTCTTGAATCGCTCAGCTCTATTCACTTAAAGCAGTTGGAATTCATTGATAGAGTGCTAGTCAGATACACTGCTCCAGTAATTTCCTCTCAGTGTTCTTGTCATTCTCCGGCTGTTTCTAGAGCCGAGGAAAATTTCAAAAAATCAGGTTGTAAAAACTTTGTAAGGTAAGTATTCCAGTGTATCGCTTCCTCCCACCTCCCTAAAGCGCTTATTGGACTTGAGTTATGAAGCATAACAGCAAATTAACTTTGGTAAGATCGGCCAGGAAGCGTTACAAACTGGATACTCTCACGAGGCATTTGTATCAGAGGCCCCGACGGTGTTAAAACCTATGCACAAGAGTGTTCGAGACGAGAAGCGAAGCGAACGCAGATATGATTTACCTGTTAGCCCCTCAAATATGTGTCAGCCAATCAAGATGGTTTATGAGATTTTCGCCCAGCTAACGAGAGTTATATGACTCGAATTTTGTAGGAGTTAATTAAGAGGTTTGGAGATGACTACACCAATCAAAATGTTTCCTCCCCAGCAAAAGCGAACACACAAATCAAAACTTGCTTCCTTAAAACAAAAGCTCGGAAAATCCCCTGTTCAACACTTCTCTCGTCAAAAGCTAGTTGCATTAAGATCCTATCAACACAAGTTCTTGAGCTATACAGGAGAACAACTAAGCTGGTTGCAAGTGATATCCCGAGTGGCAGGTACTGTGGTTCCTGCTGTTCTTGGGTGGGTGTTATTGTGCGGTGTTTACGGTATTTTCATTTCTCTACTCAACTACTTTGGATACCTAAGCTTTGTTCAAGAGGTTAAGGCTCTACCCAATATAGCTGTAGCGCTCAATGTTGCTCTGAGTTTATTATTAGCCTTCCGCACAAATACAGCTCACGAGCGGTTTTGGGAGGGACGAAAATTGTGGGGGGCTATGGTTAACACTGTCCGCAACTTAGCCCGTGGAATTTGGCTCACGATTGAAGAGCGACAACCTACTGATAGGAAACAGAAAGAAGCTTCTATGCGCCTAGTTTCTTCTTTTGCAGTTGCAATGAAGTTACATCTGCGGCGTGATCCTATGAACTTGAACGACGAGTTAAAGTCCTTGATGTCACAGCCTAAGTATTGCAGAATACAGCAGGTGAATCATGGTCCCTTAGAGATTTCTTTCTGGCTTGGGGATTATTTGCAACATCAGTATGAGCGTGAACATCTCAATGTTTTTCAGCTCCAAGATTTGCATAAACTGCTAAATGACATGGTGGATATTCTTGGCGGATGTGAGCGTATTTTGAAAACACCGGTGCCATTGGTATACACCATCACGCTCAAGTTATTGCTAATTGCTTACTTGATGATTATGCCTTTGCAACTTGTTAACACTTTATATTGGTGGACAGGTCCAGCCACAGCTTTCGTGAGTCTCATCTTCCTGGTCATTAATGAGGTTGGTTCTGAAATTGAGGAGCCCTTCGGTCATGACCCCAATGACCTTCCTCTAGACTTTATCTGCAACACCATTAAGCGTAACGTTGAGGATTTGATCGAGCAAGCTACTTCCTCCCGTCATATGGTTGAATCCCGGATTTCTAACGAGTGAAAAAAACTAGAGTGGCAAAGTTATAGGATGTCTCAGAAGTAAGAAAGCTCACGTAACGATATTCTATCAGTAGAAAAAATACTTAAGTATGACAACGTTACGACCTTAGCCATGAATCCATTTTGTATATCTTGTGTGCGAATTGTGCATGGCGGATGCTCCCAAACGACTTCCGACAGTGGCGTAAGGATGGGACATGGAAACGAATTCATAAGCATTTACGCCTGTGGGTGCGCGTATTCTGCAATCGAGAATCATCTCCATCGAAAACTAGTCTACTCTGAAAATAAGGCAGTACAGCACAAGGGATAAGAATTTTCATCCCTTGTGCTGTACTACAAGTTCATGACCTACTAAACTCCAAGAACCGAGACACGTAGTGCAAGGTTGACCGTTGTGACCCAACCCTAGTTCACAAGGAGTACTTCCATTGTCAGTCTCCGTTCCCAAGCAACCTCTCCCCAGAGCGTCAATCATCTTGCCAATCCTGACTATGTTGCAGCCGCAACTCAAATGTTGAGTACGAGCACAAGCGAACGAGTCGCATTGGAAGAACTGGCAACTTGTGTCGGTTTATCTCCGCAAGCAATGATTGCCATTGTCAATGGTCGATAGTATTGTACAGTTTTTGCAACACAACCAGACAACCCGTTTCCCCCACAACTCCCTAAACTATCACCAAGCCAATTATAATTTTTACCAGCTTATGGGCTACTTGTATAAAGCTTTCAAAAAAAATTATTCCGACTTTTACCATTTGTATTTGGTATTCTCTTTACTCTAGTTGTGGGAAGCCACACTCCTGCACTCTTAACAAAATCCATTGATGTTTATGGAGCAACACTTGTTGGAATTCCCGTGTTGGCGATCGCATTTAATAATAAGCTGTCGCGCTTTTAACTTGCATATTATTTTGGTCTAATCAATCATTGAAACCCTCTTTCCTTCTGCCTTCTGCCACGCCAGATGCTTTATGCCGGGGAACCCGTCCACCGCACTGGCTCCTCTGCCTTCTGCCTTGCTGTTGTGCATTTTTAATGCACAACAGCTTAATTTGGGCTGGACTCATACTGTCAACACTTTCGATGGCTGAGATGCTTACAAACTCAAACGAGTTGACAATGGTTATCGCTTCGATGGTAAAGTTCGTCCTTTCCAGCAATACCTTCGCCAAAAGTATGAATGGCAAAAACCTTTGCCCTAGAGTTACTCCCCGCACATTGTAGGGCAAGCTGAATGACTTAAGTTAGGTTGAGGGGGAGCGTTCTAATGCCCCTAAGTCTTTTAAAGCGTTTTTCTCAGATTGTGTTAAACCTTTAACACCATAGATATTCATCCCTGCATAGGGACCTTTGGCTTTGAGTTTTGTAAGGTATTTACCTTCTTGGACATCCCAAAGCCGAATAGTTTCATCATCACCACCACTAGCAAGATAATTACCGTCTGGAGAGAATCTAACACACCTTACCCAATTGCTATGTGCATCTTCTCCTTCCAATGTTGCTCGGCAGTAAGCGGTGCTGGGGTTCTTGACATCCCATAACTTTACAGAATGGTCTGCACTGCTACTTGCTAACGTTTTACCATCAGGACTAAAGGAGACTGACCATACCCATCTGGCATGACCTTTCAAAGTTTGAAGACATTGACCTGTTTCAACATCCCATACTTTTATTGTATTGTCTCCACTACCACTTGCTAGTACTTTACCATCAGGACTAAAAGTTATGGAGTAGACCATATTAGTATGCCCTTCAAGAAGCCCAATGCATCTCCAAGTATTTGTATACCATAGCTTAATAGATTTGTCTTCACTTGCACTTGCAAAAATTGCACCATCAGGATGAAATGCAACTGACCAAATCCAATTTGTATGCCCTGGTAGTGTTTTGTAAAAATTCCATCTATTTTTACTGTTCTGTCTCCAAATTTTCAAGTTGTGGTCATTACAACCACAAACAAGAAATTTGTTATCAGGACTAAAGGTAAGACTCCTGATTCGACTTGACTGACTGAGATTTTCTAATATCTGTACATCCTCACTTTCCATGTTCCAAAGCTTTACTGTTCCATCGTCACTAGAACTTGCCAAAATTTTCCCGTCAGGGCTAAATGTGACAAACCAAACCCAATCAGAATGCCCTTCTAGCTTATTGCGTTCCCAATATTTACCTATTTCAAAGTTGATGTTCCACAATCGAATAGAACGATCACCGCTGCAACTAGCTAACGTTTTTCCATCAGGACTGAAGGCAAGAGAACGTACCTGACTAGCCAATCCCTGCCAAGTTTTCAAACATTGCGCCTTTCGCTTATCTGCATCCCACTCCAAAAGCTTTACCGTTTGGTCATAACTACCACTGACTATGGTTCTACCATTAGAAGGACTAAAGGCAATGCCTCTTACAGCATGAGAGTGTTCCGTTACAGTATCAACGCATGTTCCAGTCTCTACGTCCCACAGTTTAATATTTTGGTCTTCACTACCAGTAGCAAGGATTTTACTATCAGAACTGAAAGCAATAGTCCATACCCAATCTTTGTGTCCTTGTTCTCCTCCCAAAGTCCTTTCAAATTTATCTATGTGGAAATTCCATTGTTTTACTAATTTGTCATGGCTACTACTAGCAAGCAAATAGCCATTGGGGCTAAAAGCAAGTGAGCATACTGGTTTTTCATGTTCGTAAAGTGTTTGTTGCTGCCATCGATCAGCACCAACCTTTGTCCAGAGTCTTACTTTTTTATCGACACCCCCACTAGCCAGAGTTGAATTATCATTAGGGTGGAAAGCAACAGTCCATACAGCATTTGTGTGTTCGCTCAAAATACTAATGCTTTCACCAGTTTCGATGTCCCACAACCTTATTTGGTAGTCAGTACTACCACTAGCAAGGGTTTTGCCGTTGGGGCTAAAGGAAACAGTTCTTACAGATCCTGAATGTCCTATGAACTCATGCTTACATTCACCAGTTTCAACATCCCACAACCTCACCTTGTGATCGTCACTACCGCTTGCCAAGGTTTTACTATCAGGGCTGAAGGCAAGTGTCCATATTAAACTAATATCTCCACCACAAGTTGAAATTTTCTTATAATCTTCAATCCGCCATATCTGAATTTGACCATTAGCATCACCTGCTGCTACAAGTTGTCCGTTTGGACTGAATGCAACCGAGAAAATACTACCTAAAGGCTCAGAAAAAATAGAATCAATGAAATTTGATTCAGAAAAGTCTACATCATATAAATTCACACCTTGTAAATATGCTTGTCGAATAGTTAAGTGAGAAAAGTTACGAAGTATAGAATTTTTTGTAACAAACCATCTAGTCTAATTAGTAGATTTAGAATATTCCCTGCTGCATATCCAGATGCTAATGACGTTTCTCGTAGATTTAATAGAATCTCCACTACTTGATTTTCAAGATTTTTCTGAAAGCTGAGAATATCTAAGACTTTAGCAATCAATGGCTTGAGGATGAGACGAATTTGAGTTTCCCTTACGTAATCCCTCGCTGTTGTCTCAATTAAAGCATGACTGTTAAGTAAGGAAACGTTATTGTCTTTAATTTCTTGGCTAATTTTCTGGGTAAATCGCTCGGTTACATACTCCATTACTACAGGTTGTTGGGTATAGTTTCCTGTCTGCGTAACTTCGATGAGAAACCGTCTTTGTAAGTTCTCTAAAGTAAGTACTAGATTCTGATTTGACTCAAAAGATAAAAGTTTAGCCCGCAACTCCCCATCTGAAACAGGTTGGCGTGAGATCGCTAGCCAGTACATCACTTCTTGCTCTAAATTAGAAATACGCTCAAACTGTCGCTTCAATAGATCATCAATATCTCTAAAGGGATAGCGGCCTTCACTCAGATTTTCCAAAAATTTAGTGACGTTGCTACTCACAAAATCACGAATTCCTGCAACTACTATTTTAAGAGCTAGTGGATTTCCTGCATAGTGATTAATAATTTTATACCAGTCATTATCTGAAGCAGACAAGGAAGATATTGAAGTTAAAAACTTCTGTCCTGCTGCCTGAGATAATCCTTGCAGTTTGAGAGAATGTACCGGTAAACTTTCAAGTGATTGAATTTCTCTAGGTTGTTCCCGACTAGTCAGCACTAAACAGCTTTGGTGAGAAAGTTCGCTCACTTGCCTTATTAGCTTTCCATAAGCATCATATCCCTCTAGATAAGACCCGCTATATTCACCCTCACCTAGAACTGAATTAAAATTATCTAGTATTACAAGACACCTTTCTATCCGCAAATACTGAATTAACAGAAGAATGTTTTCATCTACGTTGTTGCATAAGTCTGTTGTGTGCTGGTTAGATAAGAATTCGATTAATTCCTGTAGGAGAATTGATATGGGCATAACACCCTCAACTGATCTCCAAATAACATAATCAAATTTGTCTGGGAGCTCATTCACAATTTCTTGAATACTGCGTATTACTAGGGAAGTTTTGCCTATTCCTCCCGCGCCTAATATTGCCACTAGTCGGTAGCGATCATTTACAATCCATCGCTTCAGTGTGGCAATTTCTTTATCGCGTCCGTAGAGAACTGGAATATCAGGAGCATTTCCCCAATCTTGGCGTGGGTAAGCTTCTTGATAATTATGGAAACTAGTTTGTTTTGTTTCTGCCTTAGTCAAACCTTGACTGCTGGTAATTAATGCTTGAAAAGATGGAGACGAAGATTGTTCGGACTGGAACCTCCTAGCCCTTGATTCCTGCCATTGTTTCGACTTATTAATAACGTGTTGAATAAAATCCCGTTCTTGTGAGGATAAACTTGAGTCTATTTGAATAATAAATTCCAAAAAAATGGTTAGTCCTAGTCTTTCGTAATTATCAATTGTAATATAAACCGTCGGAAGCGTTGCCAAAAGGCTAATTACAAAATTATCTAAAGATTTTTCTAACTGAACTGAATTACAATACTGTTCTAGACCACAAAACATTAAAAAGTTTCTGCGTTCATCAACAGTCTGAAATCGTGAATCTCTAGATAAAATTTGTTTAAGCTGGGCTTTCTCATCGGGAGTGATAAATTCCATTTTTAAATAAAAATCTAATTTTATATATTGGGTTAATTTAATATTTTTTCCAATACTGCTAATTCTGCATCCGTTTGTGCGTCAGCAGATGGCAAAGGTCGCTGCATGATAGAATAAAGAGATAACCTTTGTGTTTTTAAACCTTGCAATCCAATTTCACGCAGATAATCTTCAATTTTTAACACCATTTTTTTTCTGTCAGCTTTGGACACATCAGCACTGCGGTAAATTTCACTTATAATTGCAGGTAAAAGCAGCTTTTTTACTAATTCATACTCACCTTTAAATACGGCATCTATAGCTTGATAAACTAATTCTTTAATACTCGTCAGTGACTCCCAATCCTGTGCGTTACGCTTTTCTAAACGAAATAGCATATAACTGGATCCATCTAGAGGTTTATTATCGCTCAAAAACACCTTAGTTTTTCCAGGAGAACTCATTTTTAAACTGTCATCAATAACGCACAGAGTATCTAAATTAATCTCGTTTTGTTCAGATACAATAGCGACGAAGTAACCTGCCTTGAGGTCATTACTACCCCCGCCAGCAGCAGCAGTAAACGTTTGTTGATAACCTAACTCTAACTGCCCTTCTCCAGCACCTATTAAGTCTTCAATACCCCTATATACAGGCTCTGCTAGTTTCAGTACAGCTGATAGTTCAGGAACTGGTAATAATTCAGAAAAACGCCCCATTGTTTTGATAAACTTACCTACTGGGTCACTGTTTACCATACTAAACAAACCAGCTTGTAATTCCACTAACCCATCATTAAAGGGGAATAAAGGTGTCAGTGGATAATTACATTGAATTACTCTATTTAAATTTTCTTTTGCCAGTTCCTTTAAATGTCCTGGTTCGGCAAGATAAGGAATAGTTACTGGTTTCCCATCGTAATTAAAGCGAATAGCGGTATGGACTACAGGGTATCGTTCTCTAAACCAGCTTACATCTCTAGCTAGGCGCATTTCTACTAACCATAAGCGACAGTAAGCTTCCCCCAATCCCACTGGTGTAGCCTCAGAATCTACATCAACCCGATATTCTGGCAGGAAAATGGTTTGATATTTTGAGGAGTTTCGCCTAAATTGTTCGGAAAAATTTTGCCAATAGTTCATTATTTAATTCCTTTAAAATCTCAGAAGAAATAAGTTTCTATATCTTTCCAAAAAGCACTAAGTGGAACGCCAGAAGTTACACCCTGCTCTATAGTATGAGTAGCACGACCTATACCCAAATTTCCCCGATGGATAGCTACTAATTGCCAGTTACGATTAAAAATAGGCGCACCAGATGAACCATAATCAGCACTAATATTGTGATCGATATAGTCCTCTCCCAGTTGTACAATCTGACCAATTTCTGAAATCACTATTTGTTTTCCTTGTGGATGGTGAATCAGACGAATTTCTTGACCACTATTTAATACAGTGTTTGTAGGAGTAGCAGTTTGTTGCTGAAGCTCACCTTTGACTTTGACCAAAGTGTAATCTATTTGGCTAGAATGCTTAGTTGCATTAAGATCAAGTTTAAAGACATCCGAATCAAATGTGTAGTTACCAGCTGCGTAATTAAAACGAACCCAAGCTTGTTCCACCTGACTTTTACTAAAAACGTGGTAACAGGTAAGCAATACATTATTTTGTATCAATACACCAGTTCCAATGGCTGTTCCTTTAGGAGACTCTATCCTTGCTACAGAGCTACGCGCAGCTAAAGCTTTAAAGTTATCCTCTCCCTGTTCAACCAACCTAGTAAATAAAGCTATATTGTATTCGCTTATTCCATAAATAGGTGCTAGTTCACACAGGTGTTTAAGTAAACTTACCAATGGATGATAGTCTCGTCGTTGATTCGAGATGCGGTATGTTCTAAATGCTGCTACTAAGGCGGCAGCAAAATTGCTAGGCTTGGTATCAAGTTTCAGGTTGCTCAATAAAGCAGTATCGATACCAGCGCTCTCCAAAACATCTTGACGTTCACTGGCGCTACTAATCTTAATCGCAAAATGGTTTAAAGCCATAATTAGCGATGCAACATCATTCTGAGCTAAGAATGATTCTGGGTTCATAGCATCTTTGTAAGCTGGAATACGAAAAGCATCCTTACCTTAAAAAAGGAATGCAAGTTGTTTCACTCCAATACTTGATAAGTTACAGCACCCTTTCTACCTATATTAGACCAAATTCTTAAAAAGAAACCATATGCAACCGAAAATGTACTGAATCTTTTAATTTTTTATTTTATAATTAAAAACAGTCGGCAATCGTAAGGGGACTCAAGCCGAGTAAGTAGTCGGACAAAATTAATTACACAATGTCATTGCGAATTTAGCGAAGCGGAATGACGCAATCGCAAGGGTTTGGGATTGCTTCACTTTGTTCGCAATGACGGTAAATATTTTTGTCCATCTACTTAGCACGCTTGTAAGACCCAAATGTTTATCTCGTAACGCTTTCCTTAGAGCTATAGGCAGCACCTTCTAAAGATGCTTCGCGCAAGCACGTAAGTATCTTGATCTATATTTCAATAAATCTTACAGGTACTGAATAAGTGATAAGAGAATAATTAATGATTGTATAAAAAAACTATAAAGTTTGCTAAACTTAATTATTATCAATATTTAATTATTATCTCAAAAATGGGTAATTCAAACATCCATATATTATTATTTTAATGGCTTAGTTTTTAGGCGATCTGCACGGCATAGCCTCTTGTCATTGCTTATGTCAGTGACAAAGGTCCTGAATATGCTAAATAAAAATTATTTAATTGAAAAGCAAATTCCTGTGTCTAATTTATTTCCATCTTCATTTTCTAAGTCTTTAATAGAAAGCAATCAAAAAGACCAGATAGTTTCTGATGAATCCATAGATTCCAATAGAGTTTGGTCTAATGCAAAAGAAATTATTGCACAAATATTTGATATAACAGTTAAGGAAATCGAACTCAAAGAGTTTTTTGAAGGCTCTTTCAATATCGTTTTCCGATTTCAGGCAGCAACATGGGACTATGCATTGCGGATCAGGATAAGAGACTCCGACTTTGGATTTGAGAAGATTGCCAAGGAGCCGTTTGCAATCTTAGCTCTTCAAAATCCTAACTCCTCTGATCAAAACATTGGAACTACGATACAAAATCTTTACCAACAGAAGTATTGTGATTTCATGGAACATCCCTTTGTTGGAAAGGTTTACTACTCAAACTGGTCGAAGAGAATTAAGACGCTACCCTACACCTTTTCTATTTACGAATGGAAGGAAGGGAAACCACTTTATTCAGTTCCTAAGCCTCAATACTTTGAAGCTGCTGGAAAACTTCTTGCGGAATTTCATCAAAGAACTTTTTCTTCCTGCTACCTAACTATTACCGATATTGGAACAAAACCTTTCTCTCTTAAAGACGAAATTCTCAACACCGCAACACAACAATATAAAACATCTCTTATGAATGGTGGTTCAGAAACACTTCTTAATGAACTCATAGAGTGGATAAACACATATACATGTAATTTACTACCAAATTATGAAGCTGTTTTCTGTCACTATGATTTTTCTGGTTCCAATATTGTCGTGGATGAAGACCAATCTGCCGTCTTCGCACTGGACTTTGACAACTGGAGGGTAAGCGTTTGCGAAACCGATTTTCCAAAACTTTTTCACTGGACTATTATTGATCCATTAACGGGTAAAAGAACCTCTTCTCCCGAACGTATCGAAGATTTCATGCGAGGATACCGAACTGGGGGAGGAATTATTAATGAGCAGCTTCTGCATCTCAAAGAGGCAGAATGGTTACTACGAGTTTATGCACATAGCCTTCTCCAAGAACGAACAAATTCAGAAAAATATCGACATTCTTCTTTTCCAAGTTCTCGCTATTATGAGCAAGCAATTTTCGCTTTGTTGCAAAAAGTTTAGTCAATGCAATTGAGGATAATATACTATGTACGCGCAGATTACATAAAAAATATGCTAAATTATAAATCTTATTCTTTGAGTTTAAAGAAACTTTCTTTATCTACTTCTCTGAGGCAGTATCTCTACTTGAGTGATTGGCAAATACTCCATACAAATACTCAAAATAAGCTGGAAGGTCAGTTTGGCTTTGATACCTTCATTTCTAATAATCTTCAAAATACGCAAAAAGCTCGAACTGAAGCGGAGCTTCTGCTTATAGCAATACAAGCTGCCGATTTGGAAAACGGTCTATGCCTTGAACTTGGAACTTATTTGGGAAGAAGCACTAGAGTCATTTCAACTTTTCTTTCTATCCTTTATCCCTCCGCAAAACTGTTCACTGTAGACTCTTTTGAAGGTCTACCAGACGACTGGCGTGAAGGGTTTCCAAAAGGCAAATTTGCTCTCTCTGAGGAAAATCGCCCGAAACTTCCATGTAATTGCGTTCAACTGGTTGGTCTTTTTTCTCAAGTACTTCCATATCTCGATCAGCATCTGAAACAACTTGGAGAACAAACTCCCATACCTGTAGCATTTCTACATGTAGATTGTGATATTTATCTTTCAACGAAAGAAGCGTTACAAGCTCTTTATGAACAAGGTCGCCTTGTTGTAGGAACAGTCATTGTCTTTGACGAATACGGAAATTACAATGGGTGGGAAAACGGAGAGCATAAAGCTTTCATGGAGTTTTTAGCTTATTCTGGATTTACTCCTCGATGGCTAGCCAGAAACGTTAACCATGAAGGTATTGCTGTGCAGCTTTCTATTTCGGAACACGAGGAAAGCTAACAATTTGGAGAAGGCGAGAGATAATTAAATTGGTATCAAGCCAAGGGGAACATCCCATTTCTGCAAATATGTCGAGCTAAGAATGAGGTGAAATACTTATTACGTATTTTTATCTGATTGGATAGCAAAATATAGTTGATTAAATTTCTTATTTGGTAACAAACCTGTTGGATCTAAAGCCAGGCTACTTTTTATATTCTTAACAAGATACATATCGATTGCGCCCTTATTTTTAGCAGTAATTTTCCCTCGATATTGAATTGCAAAAAAATCTTGAATGATCTCAAAAGTGGCTTGAGAAATATTGATGCCTCCAGGAATACCAGATGATTCCATCCTGGAAGCGGTGTTCACAGTATCACCCCAGACATCGTAAGCAAACTTCTTGTGTCCAATCACACCTGCTAATAATGGTCCTGAGTGGATACCAATACGAATATCCCAGTATGGTTGGTTCAAAAGTGTCTTCTCTTTTTTACGCCATTCCATAAAAGTACGAATATTGATAGCAGCTAATACAGCATCAATGGCATGGGTTTCGTTAGGAATTGGTATTCCCCCAGCACACATATAACTGTCACCAATTGTTTTCAATTTTTCCAAATTATGTGCTTCAATAAACTGGTCAAAACAAGAAAAACAGTAATCAAGTTCATCAACCAGTTCTTGTGGAGTGAGCTGTTCTGATAACTTAGTAAAATTTTTAAAGTCTGTAAACAGAACAGACGCACATTCATAATGAATCGGCTTAACTGTACCAGTTTGCTTTAGTTCAGAAGCAATATCTATTGGTAGTATATTCAAAAGCAATTTGTCTGTCTTGTGTTTTTCTTCTTCTAACTGAAGATACAGCCGATTTAACTCTTCAAAGCGTTCAGCATTACGGATGGCTGCTGATAATTGCACGGCTAGTAAATAGCCAATACGTAAATCTTCTTGAGTGTAAGTTTTTGGTGCTGAAGTAGCAAAGTTAATCGTACCAAGCACCCGATGATCGCATTCCAAAGGAATGATGATCTGCGAACTGTACTGGCTAAGAAAACCGCTTGTTGAGTTGTCATGAATGAGTCGGGCTTGACCTGTTCTCAGGCTAATACCAACAACACCCATGTCTGTTATATCAGAAGAGTTTATTTCGACAGTAGGACCAAACAGCGTCACGATACGCCAAGAACCGTTAGCCTGCATCAGGCTAACACTACAATGCTCGAAGTCTAACAACCATTTTGCTTGTTTCGCAACAACCCGCAAAATCTCATCTAGCTTCAGTGAACGACTAATGGCGATCGCAATTTCATTGACAGCTGCGATCCTACTGGAAAGTGCTTGCGCTTCAGCAAGTAGGCGACGGGAAAGAACTAACAGTTGTTGATAGTCCTGTTGTTCCAGCCTACTAGCAATAGAGGCGGGGATAGAAGTCATAGTGTATCAATTTCGAGTGAAATTGAATCAGTATATCTATTTATACTCGTAAATAAGTCTGCTGTGGCAAGAATTTCAAAGATTTCAGAATCGTCTAAACCTAAGTTATGGAGGTATTGGTAATCTTTACTCGTGAGTGTATGGGGTTCAGTCGCAGCTTTCAAGCCAAAGCTAATCACTGCTTTTTCACGCTCAGGAAGCGGACAGGCTGCAAAATCTGAAACTAGGGTTCTTAAAACTTCCTCACTCATCCCTAATGATGATAATCCATGCAAATGGACATTCAGTGCATAAGGACTACTATTAGCTTGAGAAACAGCAATTCCCAGCATTTCCTTGAGTGTGCGTGGAATATCTCCTTTCAAGACAGTGCTGCGAAATTTCTTCCAATTAGCTTCTAACACCTCAGGATTGATTGCCATTGATTTAAATAAATTTGGTACAATACCAAATCCAAGTTCAACCTGAATTTCTTCATATATCGCTTTGACCTTAGGATCACTGAGCTGCTCGTATTCGATTAGGGGAAATTTAGCCATTTTTATGTAATTGCTTGACTAAGGAACATTCTTTGATGAGGATGTTTAAAAAGTATCGATTTTGTCATGCCGCACGGAAATCACTGTGGTAAACGCGAGTGCGTGTACCTTTAGCGCTCAGTATCTGAGTCTCAACCTGAAACCTTAGATTCTTGTCGTTCTAAGCCCTTCATGTACGCTTCTCGTAACCTAGCCACGCTTGACGTTTCCGCTGTCCGTGTCTCAAAGGGACTCAGGTCTGTACAGGAGATTACGTTTCGCTACACTCCACTCACAATGACATTTTTAACTTTCCAAACATCTTCTGAGCTATTTGACCAAAAAAGTACGGGCTGCGCCCCGCTGTGCTAACAGAACGGGCTACGCCCTTGCACTCTACAGAACTCAGTAGTCAGCAATGAATCAGCAAGATTTCAGTATAAATTGTAGAGTTCTGGTTCGCAGTATTAGCGAAACGCCGACCTTTTCAAAGATTTTGGTGGTCTACAATTGTGTCTGTGGTCACCAATCCCCCACTAATTGCATTCTGTGTTCTGTGTTCTGCGTTCTTCTTCAATCAAATAACTTTGTACCACTTCAATATAAGGTATAGCTTTATTCTAGAAGATATAGTATTGTGGCGAGCACCTCATCAGTAGATGGTATAGATTATTATTCTACTGTTCTTAAGAAACCAAATAAACCATATCATAGTTTTTGTATAATGACGACAAATAATCTATCCAAAAGTATAATGTATAATAAGTTTGAATTTTAGCAAGTACTCGTTCTACTGAGTAAATTTATAGTAAATTTATACTTTTGAAAAAATAGGTCATCAAGAAACACATTAAGAATTATGCAGGCAGAATATCGGCAGCGCCGTGAGCAATTGATGTCAAAAATTGGGAATGGTACTGCAATCTTTCGCAGCGCGCCAACAGCTGTGATGCACAACGATGTTGAGTACGCTTTTCGTCAAGACAGCGATTTTTACTATTTGACTGGGTTTAACGAACCGCAAGCAGTAGCAATTTTAGCACCATCACACTCAGAACATCGGTTTGTGTTGTTCGTACAACCTAAAGATAGGGAGAAGGAAGTCTGGAGCGGTTATCGCTGTGGGGTAGATGCAGCAAAAGAAATGTACGGTGCAGATGAAGCTTATCCTATCATTGAACTTGATGAAAAGTTACCACAGTATTTGGAAAAAGCTGATCGCATTTACTACCACTTAGGACGCGATCGCGCTTTCAACGACACAATCCTCAATCATTGGCAGAATTTGATGCGGACTTATCCTAAGCGGGGTACAGGACCAATCGCCATTGAAGATACTGGTCCAATTCTGCACAGCATGAGATTAATGAAAAGTCAAGCAGAATTGGAGTTCATGCGGAAAGCTGCTGAGATTGCAGTCGAAGCACACAATCACGCTATGAAATTTACGCAACCAGGGCGCTACGAATACGAAGTTCAGGCAGAAATTGAACATATCTTTCGCTTCCGAGGTGCGCTTGGACCAGCTTATCCCTCAATAGTCGCTTCCGGAGTCAATTCGTGCATCCTGCACTACATTGAAAATGATCGGCAAATGCAGGACAAAGAGTTGCTGCTGATTGATGCTGGTTGTGCCTATGGCTATTACAACTCCGATATCACCCGTACATTTCCGGTAGGTGGTCAGTTTACGTCAGAACAAAAGATACTCTATGAGATTGTTTTGGAAGCACAAAAGCAGGCGATCGCCCAAGTGCAACCAGGTAACCCCTACAAACAAATTCATGATACTGCCGTGCGCGTCCTGACAGAAGGCTTAGTCGAACTTGGTATCCTTAAGGGTGAAATTGACAAGCTCATAGAAGAAGAAAAATACAAGCCATATTATATGCACCGTACTGGTCATTGGCTTGGTTTAGATGTTCATGATGCGGGTGTTTATCAGCACGGTGACGAAAAACCGCAGATTTTACAACCAGGTCAGGTACTAACCGTAGAACCAGGACTTTATATTGTCCCAGATACCAAGCTAGCAGAAGACCAGCCAGAGACAGATCCACGTTGGGTTGGTATCGGTATTCGTATTGAGGATGATGTTTTGGTAACAGCAACAGGTCATGAAGTGTTGACTGCTGGTGTACCTAAGGAAGTCGCACAAGTGGAAAGATAAGCACAAAGGTGGGCACAAAGCTCACCTTTTGAGACCTTAACCTTGACTTATCATTCCACCGCAGATTCTAACATCCGAATCGTCCCAGCATCAGCATCGATTTCCACCTCTAAACCAATAGGCAATGTCAGCACATTTTCAACATGACCAATCATCGCACCATACCAAGCAGGAATGCCGAGTGGCTGAATATGATCCCAGACAACTTCTTCTAAGGTGAGAGAACCGTAGTCAGCGTCTGGTGAACAATTAGAACATTGTCCAAAAACAAAACCTGCGAGTTTGTCAAATAAACCTGCAATTTTCAAGTGAGTCATCATGCGGTCAATGCGGTAAATATTTTCGCCAGTATCTTCCAAAAATAGAATTGCACCACTGAAATTGGGTAAGTAAGGAGAACCTACAATAGCTGATAAAACTGAAAGATTTCCACCAATGAGCCGCCCTTTTGCTTTACCAGAAGTAATGGTTTGTTTGCGATACTTCACCTGCACAAGACGATCAGAATCGTCGCCATCTTTCTGATTTTGAAAAGTCACAGCTTCACCGCTAAATAAAATACGGCGAAAATAATCTGTTTGAGTTTTTCTCCAAGAAGTCAATCCATTAGGACCATGAAATGTTACCAGGTTTGTCTGAGCATTCAAACCGAGAATTAAAGCTGTGATGTCACTGAAACCAACCAGAATTTTCGGATTTTTGCGGATGCGCTGGTAATCAAGATAAGGCAACATCCGGCTACATCCCCATCCACCGCGAATTGGTAAAATGGCGGCGACAGAGGAATCACTAAAAAACTGATTAATATCAGCAGCACGGTCTTTATCTTTACCACCTAAATAACCATACCGTTCAAGTAGATGGGGTGCGAGTCGGGGGACAAGTCCCAATCCCTTGACTGCATCTATGACGATATTAAGTTCTTCGCGGACAAATGTCGCACCAGCAGGACTAACAATACCCACAATAGACCCTGGTTGTAAACGCTTGGGTTTCAATAGTGGTTTACGTGCTGCTCTTGCCAACTGAAACGGAGAGGCTAACACTGAAGAGGTAGTGGCTAAACTTAAAAGAAAGTTACGGCGGTTAATCATAAAAAGTTTTTTACACTCACAGTAAGTGGCAAGGGTAAGTGCCAAGCGTAAATGTAATTAAACCACCATGTAACAACAGCCGCAAACACCAACTTATCTCGGTACCTGACCGCTCGCTTCTCAAACATTCAAAATTCAGAATTCAAAATGGAGATATTCTGTATTCTGTGTTCTGCGTTCTTCTTAATTTCATTGTGAAGTCAGTAAACAAAGGCTGGGTTATTAAGTTAAGCAGATTGAACCTCTTTTTGTGAGTAAAGATGGTCGCAATATAATGCCCATGCAGTCCCAAATAAACCAGTTATAGAACCTGATATTGCTGCCAAAACACCCCATCCAAGTGGTCCAGTCCAATTGGTAATTTCCTTCAGTATCGCTGTACTTGCTTTGCCAACAATATAAGCTGTCCCCGTTGCTGCTACTGTAACGAAACCCAACTCCATCAACATTTCTGACAGTCCCTTACTGGATAAGTCTTCTTCAAAATAGATTCTCCAGATACTGGTGTACATCAAAATATCGGATGCAGTTAATATAAACTGTTTCGGAAGTTCTACGCCGGGAGTTGGCGCAACTGTGGCACTACCACTACCAACAGCGTAGGTTGCAACTGCCAAAATAGCTTCTAATCTTTTTTTATCTAAATTACTCACAGTGTCACCTTTTGTACCTTAACAAAGTAGTGTTTGGTGGCTAGGATTGCACAAACAATCTTTGAGCAACAGCTACATTCGCAAAATTAACTCTCAAAAATTAACTCTCATTTATTTCTCAGAATTCAAGTTAATGACTTTCTTGCAAATCTTCAATTTACTTCATTCATATACAAAACAGAAGTGATAATAAATTAGTTTTTTTATCTTACATTAGAACTGAATGTATTTGCTTGTAACCGTAAAATAATAATATCTGTGGTAGCAATTTTCATCTGAAAAGCTCCTCAAACAAAAGCTACTTGGTCATCCTATCAGGTGATGTTGTCTAAAGATTGTGAGCGATATCTTAAAGACATAATAATTTAATTAACATTTGAGACTAGACCTATGACAAACATTATTGTAGCTAGTCTAGTAGCCTTAGCAACTACGAGTGGATTTTTGCTTAACAACCAGCCAGTTCAAGCTCACTCTCGACGTTACAATCACTATCCTCCACATGGATACTATCCGTTCTATAGACGTCCAATAAGTTACTGCTATCCTGTGACTCACTGGCTTATAGACGAAGACCCTGCCTATCATCCTCAAGCTTATGCTGATGGCTACCGTCAGGGACAAGAGAGCACAAGAAGAGGAAACAAGTACAAGCCGCGTACTGCTGGTGGGGAATTTAGTCGTGGTTTTAATGACGGTTATTCTGGAAGGAAATTTGCTGGTCAGAAACAAGTTGTTCCTAACGAATATAAGCCATACACTACGTCAGAATGTGGTTGGTATTAATAGTGTGCAGAGTTCAAAAAATCCAGTTTTTCTCACAATATCTTCAATTATCAAAGGTTACCACAGGTCTGAACCGGGTGAATACGACCCAAACAGGGTATCTTTTGCAAAACCTGAGCCAATAAAACTGGCTCAGGTTTTTGTGAAAACATTGTTTCTAGTGTCGTCCACGGATTTATAGGGATTTATAGCCGTGATCATTTTGCTCTAATCCTAAACATCCCTAGCTGTACTTCAAGCTGCAAGCGGTTCTAAATAGCCCTCGGACTTGGATTTTTGCAACAAATCTATTAAAATGCTCGACCACAGATGGAATCAACAACTGCAACTGGTTGATTTTTGTTCTGTTCACGACATAGCAAAGTCTGAGCTAGACTATGTTGATAATAGTATTGATGAGCTATCCAGCCCAAAGGCGTTCCAGCAAAAATACCAAGAATCAAACCAGTAAATAGACTATAAATAAGATGCTTTCTTTTGATATTGCTTTGTCTAACAGACACATCTTGTCTCAACATAAAATTCTTCTTTGATACTTGTTTTGATACTTGTTTTAAATAACTACAGAAGATGTAGGCAGAGTATAGTTCCACCTACGATTATTTTTATTTTGCTTATTCATACCTCTTTTTAGATTAAAGACTCAAGCCATAACCAAATCTCTGTAGAAAGGTAGAAATTGTATGAAAAAACATTATTCTGATACCTCTCTAAAGAGAGATGAAAGTCAAGACAAAATAATTAAAAATTTGTGAAATGCTAAGTCATAGCGTGACGGCTAAAATAGGGTGCAAATATTTTTGAGTGAGAAACATAGATAAGTACAGAGGTTAATAGTATGTTAACTCTGTGCTTATCTATATTTTATTGGTTACTTGCCAACGATAATGCTGTTTTAAAAATTCGAGCTTCTAGACTTCGGCACCTGCTTTTGGTTCAGCACCCATAGGTGAGACGTAATCACGGAAAAGA
>JAAUSC010000316.1 GCA_012031965.1 Scytonema sp. RU_4_4 | reverse complement strand
ATTTGAGGTTTTCAGTATTTCGCCAACTCCCTCATCTCCCATTGTTCACAAATCTTTTAAGATGATTTTTTCATCGGGACTGACTTTCTTTGTAATCCCAAATCTACAGCAAGGCGATGAGCACAAGCAAACCCCGAAAACGCCACCGCATTCAAACCCTGACCTGGGAACGTACTATCTCCCACACAATAAAGTCCTGGGATAGCTGTTCTATTAAACGGCATCCCCAACAACCCCCGCAACCTCCGGCGGGGAATTGGTCCGTAAGTACCATCTTCACGACCTAAAAAGCGGCGATGAGTTAACGGGGTCCCCACCTCCAGGTAATCTAAGCCTGAATTTAAACCAGGAAAAATCTTCTCCAGACGGTCAATTATTCGCCAAGCTGCTTCTTCTTTCTTCACCTCGTACTCACTTGCACAGAGTCCTTGCCATTCATCAATCCAATGAGGCGTAAAGGCGTGAATAATGTGATATCCTGCTGGCGCTAAATCTGGATCTAGCAACGTAGGGATAGACACAAACAGAGTTCCTTCCGGTTCTGTCATTTTTTCCCAATCTTCTGACACTATATGATGACACTCCGTTTCCTTTGGCAAAACTTCCGCTTTCACTCCCATGTGCAAGCTGAGAAAACTGGGCGATTTGTGATAGCGTTGCTGCCAGTTTATCTCAGCAAAAGGAATTTTTTGTTGACTAAGTAATTTCCCAAATGTATCCCAGCGTGTTGTATTGGACACGATGCGCTTGGCATGGTATACCTGACCGTTAGCTAGTTGTACTCCTACGGCTCGTCCGCTTTCTACGATAATTTTTGTTACCCTAGCTTGATACTGGATCTGACCACCTGCTTTGACAAGTCCCTCTGCTAATTTTTGAGCTATTTGTCCCACACCCCCTTTAGGATAGTTGACTCCTCCATAGTGCCTGTCAGAAAAGACCATCCCAGCATTTATCATTGGTGTCATGTCAGCTGGTACAACCGACCAGCAATAACACTCCATATCAATAAATTTCAACAACTGAGGGTCTTGAATATAGCGTCGCGCTACATCTCCAGCATTTTGGGGTAGATACTTCACCAAACCAAGACACTTCAGGGGATGCTGAAAAAATACACGCATTAAATACCGGGGTTCTTCTAGCGACAGCAAGTCCATGCTGTTAAGACAATGAAAGACTTTCCAACATTCGTCATAAAATCGACGAATTCCTTGGCTCTGATTAGGAAAATACGCAGTCAGATTTTGCAAAAATTTTTCATAAACTCTTTCTACTTTGAGATTTAAGTCATTCGGCAGATGATAGTGAATTTGTACTGAATCGGGAATCACTTCTAAACTAACGTTGACAGCTTGCAGAGCACGAGTGAGTAAGTTGGTGGTGCCATTTTGCCCAAACCCAAAAATCATCGACGCCCCAACATCGAAGCGATAGTCTTGCCGTTCAAAGTAACCAGCACTCCCCCCTGGAATAAGATAACGTTCTAACATCAGTACCTTGGCACCTTTTACCGCTAGCTGAGTCGCTGTCACTAAGCCGCCAATACCAGATCCAATGACGATAACATCACTATCTTGCATTTTCGTTTTTTGTCCTCGGTTCTTTGTCGTTTGTCCAAAATCCAATTATTTAGGCAAATGACTATGAACATCATGACTCATCATAAAAAAGAGGGACAAGCCTGCTACCGCTGGCCAATCCCGTCTGCCGATCCTTAAAGAGAGGAGAACACTGAAGTACAATATAACCTCGATTGAGAATTAATGTCAACTATTAATGCAAAAGACTTTCAATAATTTTTGAGTCGTGTTAATTTTAGCTGTAAGTTGCATCCAGGAAAAAGTATTATTATGTTTCAGTTGTTATACGATATGGAAAAGCTTACATCCGGCTATGACGCTACAATTACGTGTTTATGTCCCACCTCATCCTCTGATTAAGCACTGGTTAGCAGTCGCCCGTGATGCTGCTACACCCTCCGTATTATTTCGCAGTGCAATGACTGAGTTGGGACGTTGGTTGACTTATGAAGCGGCTAGAGAGTGGTTGCCCACTCAAGAAACAACACTGCAAACCCCTTTGGATACGAGTCCAGCAACTTTAATAGATCCAACAATTCCAATGGCAGTGGTACCGATTCTGCGAGCTGGGCTAGGATTGCTAGAGGGAGCGCAAACAGTGTTGCCTTTGGCGTCGATTTACCATCTTGGCTTAGTGCGAGATGAAAAAACACTGCAACCCTCTTGTTACCTAAATAAATTGCCAGAAAAATTTCAACCCCAAACGCGAGTGTTAGTGACCGATCCAATGTTAGCAACGGGAGGGTCGATTATGAATGCAATGGCAGAATTAACACAACGGGGTATTGACCCAGCCCTAACACGGATTGTATGTGTTGTCGCAGCGCCGCCAGCTTTACAAAAACTGAATGATGCTTATCCGGGTTTAATTGTTTACACAGCTACCATTGATGAAACGGTGAACAAACAGGGATTTATCGTACCAGGATTAGGAGATGCAGGCGATCGCATCTTTGGGACATGAGTTAGTATGCAGCTAAGACAACATGAGGTGCAAAAACAACCCAAAAGGTGCAGCGTTTCTTCAAGGCGGTATAATTATGAGTCAGCAAGATGGTTTCGCAGGCGGTTTTTTAGCCGGAGCAATTTTCGGTGGTGTTGTTGGTGGTATTATCGGTACACTTGTTGCCACAAGACGTGACCCAGAACAAATAGTAGAGGAAGAACCTCAAACAACCACCAATTCCCCAGAAGCGAAAAAAGTCACCAAAAGACGTCAGATGAGAGCTTCGGAAAATGAGAGTATGGAAATGGAAGTGGCGCGGCGATCGCTCGAAGATAAAATCGCCCAGCTCAATGCCACAATTGATGAAGTGCGGCAGCAGCTAGGGAGTGTGAATGGCAATTGTGATCCAGTCATTCACGAGCGTTCTTCATTGCGGAGTGAGGAGTTACGCTAACGTTTTCTCCAAAGACAGTGAGAGCGTCAACAGCCATCAGTCATCAGCAGGTATCGTTTGATAAATGCTAACTGATAACTGATAACTAATAACTGATAACTGTATCTACACGCCATGACATTAGCTCAATTAAAATCGAAGATAAGACCGCTTTTGACACTTAACAGGAAACCAAACCATTCATGAATTTGGATCTACTGATTAACACGCTGGTTACTTTCATAACCATTTATAGCTATTTGCTGATTATTCGGGTTTTGTTGACATGGTTCCCTAACGTCAATTGGTATAATCAACCATTTGCCGCTTTGAGCCAAGTCACGGACCCTTATCTTAATCTGTTTCGTTCCATCATCCCCCCATTGGGTGGCATTGATTTTTCCCCGATCTTAGCCTTCTTGCTACTAAATATAGTGGGTGGCGGGTTACAGGGGTTGCGATAATCACCCTCTGCAATTGGTGGAATTTAGCTAGTCGTAATGGTCTAAGTACACATAGAGAAACCCAACCTTCCTGGGGAAAGTTGGGTTTCACTTATGCTTACTTATACAGGGAACTACCTACGCACTGGAGCACTAAACCCAGCCGCCTTGAACTGTTTCAACTTCAAAGGTACAGGCTGGTTTGCTGCGACAGAAATCCTCAACTCAAAATCACTAACACCTGGTGGAATTTCCTGGATAGAACCAAGACGGTTACGGTTTTCCATGACAGAGTTATTGTTAGCATCATAAATGCGCCCAAAAATATCTGCATCGTAGACAGTTTTGTTCGTGGCATTTTCAGCTTTGCCAGTGACAATAAAGCAGTTTGCCACCATCGTTGTACCACTCGTAACAGCTCCTTGTGCTAATTCTAACGGACATTCATGATAGGAAATGTCAGATAGTTTAATCTGTGTCAGCGCTACAGCGCTTGGAGTAAACACCCAGAATAGAACCCATGTGACACAGGCAACGAAAATAACCTTAAGTAGTCTTGAGTACTGAGTCCTAGATTCTAAGAAGTTCCTTGTAGATAAGGGCAGGGAATTCAATAACGATAGTAGGCTATTTTCCTTTTGCATATCTCAAATAACAAGAATAACGAAACAATGCACCGATAAAAAGGCTGTGACTAACTCAGCACAGGCAAAAAAGCATCATTACACTATATTTCAACCTCAGCTTACCTGAGATTCACTCTCAAGGGATTGGATAGTTGTTTTGAAGTTTTGTAATAATTATGAAAGATAAAACTCTTAATTGCTATATAGCTTGTCAACACCCCTGCCTAAAGGCTAGGGCTTCTAGCCTCACACTTTAGGATTAGTTGACCCGACTAAGTACCTTGTGTACTACGTTGTTGGCTAGTGTTCAAGTTCTCACTCCGGAATGCGTAGCCAGTTCCGGACTCTGAAACCAAACGATTAAACAGGTTTAGAGGGTTAAGCCAGTGTCGTTTGGAAAGTACCGACCAACAACATTGTCTAGGCTAACATTACCTCGAAAGGGAGGCTCTTTGGAGCAAAGCATTATGCGTACAGGGGAGCCAGTGCGGTCTTGGGGTTTCCCCAAGTAGAGCACCTGGCGTTGAAAAACTTGAAATGGTAATTGTCCCATTGAAAGTACATTACAAAAGTACACCAAGTCTAGTAAGCCCAAGGCGGTAATGTTGACGGCTAAAAAAAACACCGTGTCGTGTTTCGTCCGTGGTCTAAAGACGCATGGTTTCCGCACTCTTGGAGAATTATCATGAGTCCAGATGAGATGAAAGCAGCCTTGCAAGCAGCATTTTATCGTTGTGATGTCGCAAGCTGTCCTCTCTCTGATAAGCAGAAAGAGATATTACTGCAAGTCTTAGAGCAAATTAAGGGATCTCATACTGCTGTGTCTGATATCGCTAATCCCCTAGACGAACTGACAAAAGAGGAATTGCAAGCATTTTTAGAGTTCGTTAAAGCGCAAGAGGAACAACAACGCCCATGGAAAGCGCAACTACTCAACGACTGGCTACGTGAAAATAACTCTGGAGCAGTACAATTTATTCGCGATCGCTACGGATTACCCTGGCTGAATCGTATTGAGCCACATCACTTTGACAAGTATTCAGATCAGAATGTCCTCAAGCTAAAAGTGGGCGATCGCATTGAAGTTTGCAATGCTCTTTGGGAATGGGTACAAGATAGTGGTCCTTGCAGCCCAGAATGGTATTCCTGCATTGTTCTTAAGGTTGACGAAACAAGCGATAGTGATTATATTTCAACCAACTGTATCGTCCGCTTCAACAACGGTGCTGAGTTTGAAATTCAAGGTATGTATGAATGGAATAGCTTTCACTGGCGAAGACCGCAGTGAGAAGAGGAAACGGGGAGGGGAGACGGGAGACAAGGGGAAGATTTTTTGATATATACTCTTTTTCCCCTTGTCCCCTTATCCCCTTATCCCTTCGTCCCCTTCATCCCCTTATCCCTTGTCCCCTTATCC
>JAAUSC010000105.1 GCA_012031965.1 Scytonema sp. RU_4_4 | reverse complement strand
CCTTTAAAAATTTTGTCTACATCTTCTGCTGTAGCAACTTGGTCTTGCAACAGAAAACAGCTTCGTTAATAGTTAACATCAACACACGGTTGGAAACAAAACCGGGTGAATCATTAACAATTATGCATTCTTTACCCATCTGAGCTAGCATTTTTTTGCTGTCTCAATCGTTGCCTCAGAGGTATGGTAGCCACGAATCATCTCTACCATCGGCTTCATTGGTACAGGATTCATAAAGTGAATACCAACAACTCTATCGGCACGATTGGTAACTGAAGCAATACGGGTAATGGGAATTGCAGATGTGTTAGCAGCGAAGACGCAATCTGTTGGGCAAATAGAATCTAGTAGGGAGTATACCTGCTTTTTAATATCCCATTTTTCAGTGACATTTTCAACTATAAAATCTGCATTTTCTAGAATTTTATAGTTTGTCGAAAACTCTATTTTTTCTATGATACCATCAGGGCTTTCCTGGCGATCACTTTTTTGGAAAAAACTCTGAAAGCGGATATTATTCCTGATTTCATGTTTAGCTTTATCTAGAATATTTTCAGAAATATCTACGAGTAATACTTGATGCCCTGTTTGAGCCAAGTTCTGTGCAACTCCTACCCCCATCACACCAGATCCAACAACTCCGATAACTTGAATTTTCATGATTGATAATATCCTGAAAAGCAACTTTTACTGTTTAGTTTGACAATGGCACATCAAAAGTTTTATTACTTTCTCAAATTTAATCAGCTTTGTCTTCAGGCAATTGTTCTAATTCTTCTATGATAATTTCTTCAATAACCAAAGCTAATTCGCCTACGGTGGGTGCATCGAAGAAGCGTTTATGAGGCAGTTCTATCTTGAGGGTTTTACGTAGTCTAGAAATAACAATAGTGGCAAGTAAAGAGTCTCCTCCCAACTCAAAAAAGTTATCATGAATTCCTATCTGTTCAATACTAAAGATTTCTTGCCAAATATCAGCTAGAGTCCGCTCAATCTCATTACGTGGAGCTACATAAGCATTTTCTAGGTTAGGGCGAGGGTGAGTTGGTTTGTCTTGTCTAACCTTAATAAATTGTTCTTCTAAGGAATTGAAAGTATCTTTTAGGTTAATCAAATTCCTAATAATCAGGTTATTAAAATCACTTTTCGATACAACTACCTGAGGTATTGTACTACAAAACAAAATACGTCTCAAAGCCTCCATGCCTTCTTCAAGGGTTAATGCTGCTTCTTCAAGTGTTAATCCTTGCACCCTATCTAAGTCTGTTTTAGTTATCCATTCTGGAGTGTTCCATCTATTCCAATTTATGGATTTAATAAACCTGCCATTTTTAGAGGCACTATAGTAAGCAAACGCATCAAGAAAAGCACATTGAGCGGTATATTCTACTAATCCGATTCCACCTAGAACTGAAGCTTGTGATGAAGTCAAGACAAAGAAATCTAGCTCGGTGTTTTTGAACAGATTATCAAGTATTATTGTTCCTATTATTTTTGATGCAAGAAAAATTCTTCTTGTTTCTAGCGTTTTTTGGGCAAAAAATTCTTGTTGACTTTCTACAGCATTATGGATTACCCCATTAATCTGACCAAATCGATTGTTTGCGTGAGTAATTGCTGCTTCCATTTGTTCTCGATTGGTAACGTCAGCTTTAACTACTAGAACTTCCGCACCCAACACCTCAAGTTCTTGCAATTTATGGATTTTACGGCTTACGCTATCTTGCTCGCCATAATCTGATAGCCATTGTGACCACTTATCTCGGTCAGGAAAAGCTGAACGTCCTATCAGTATGAGTTTTGCTTGTACAGTCTTCGCTAGATATTCTGCATTAAACAGACCAACTCCTCCTAATCCACCCGTTATCAGATAAACTCCCCTTTCCCTGAACTGAGGTTTTGCTTCGACTGTTCGATCCAAACTGACAGGTTCAAAGGTTTGCACCCAGCGATAATTTCCACGGTATGCCACAATACGGTCAGACGATTGAACCGTAAATTCTGTCAGTAGCTGATCTATAAGTTTTTCCTGTTGCCAATTTTTTGTTTCAGGAATAACGATATCAATGCTACGGCAGACGATATTCGGGTACTCTTGCTGAATGACCTTACATGGTCCTAATATAAAAGCCTTACCTGGATCTAGCACCTCTGAGCCTGTCACTTCCTGCAAATTGTTTGACACGATTCCAATTTGCATGGGATTTGTCATATGCTGCTGTGCAAGTGCTTGTGCTAGAAATACCAGACTGTAGAAGCTTAGAGTTTCACACCTTTCAAGGGACTCAATTGTTAATTCTGTGCCACTGTTCCATGTAAGACTCCACAAATGTAAAATCCTGTTAGGAGTCAACTTCAGTGCACCAAGTTCTTTGATCAAGGCGTAGTAGTCATCCTGTCGTCTAGGGTTGATGGTATATATGCGTTGAGAAGATGTTATTTTGCTACTAAATTGCTCTCCAATTCTAACGATAATTGCATTCTGACCTTCAAGGGCAAGTCGTTGTACAATTTTCTCACCCAAGCCGCATTCATCGACAAATACTAACCAATACCCCAGCTGAGTTGCTTGAACTTTTGAGCGAAACGGTTGGAGCGGCATTAAGCGTTTCCAAGATGGAATGTAAAACCAGTCGGAAATATCCAGCTTTTCGTGTAATGAAACTGGAGGTTTGTTTTCAGCATCTTTTTGCTCAAAGGTCGCGGTAAACGCTACAGGTGTTTTGTTTGTTGCTTCAGCAGAAGCTTGAGCCACCAAAACATGTTGCCCGAAAGCATCAGTTTCAGAGAAAGCTGCCACCTCAATGAACCCATGATTACGTAGTGCCTCCTGCCACTGTTCCTTTGATAGGAAGGGATTACCTCTACTCCGTTGTTCATCCTCTAACGGATTCATCAACAGACCGTCGGTGATGTCGAAATCTAATTGAGGTTGTGTTATCTCATGGATCAATAAGAGACCTTCAGGAGCCAATAAAGAGCGTACATGCTCAAGGGTTTTTTCTATATTCCGAGTTACGTGCAGCACATTTACGGCTACCACTACATCAAAGCTGTGGCTAGAGTATCCTTGCTCTATTGGAAGCTGTTCAATGTTTAGCAAACGATATTCAATAAATGGATAGGCGCTAAACTTCTTTTTAGCTTCAGTTAGGAAAAAACCACCTACGTCAGTAAAGGTGTAATTGCTTTGCTTGGAAGGCAATACAGGTAGCAATTCTGCTGTGGCGATACCAGTTCCACCCCCGATTTCCAGAATTCTTAGGTTCACGTTCGGTGGCAATAACTTCACTACCACCTCCAGGACCGCCCGTATGATGGCGTTGTAGTAGATATCAGCGGCCAAGTTTTGCCGAGAAATTTCTCCTTCCTTAGCTAAGGTAGCAGTATGCAACTCTAACGGTTCTTTTTCACCAATAAGTACCTCTGTCAGGTTTTCACCACAGCTTTGAATGAGTTCTATCTGTTGAGGTGTATTTGCCCATTTGACCTTAAATTCCTCTACGAGAGTATTAATAGAGTTTGCTGACAATGGCAGAAGGTTTGTATAGACTTCATCATTAAATTGTAGATGACCTTGCTCTACCAGGACATCCAGCCAACGACACAACAATTGTCGGTAGCGAGGAATAATCTGATATTGCTCAAGCAACTCCTGTTGAGAATACTTCTGTGATGGATTGTTGAAGGCACCTAAACGCAACAGAGCAAGATTCATGTAGGCGGTGCATAAATCTTCCAAGCACTTTTTGTTGACCAGATAAGTGTGATTGTCAAATTCAGAAATTCCTTCACTAGCTTGGAGGTGACCAACTTCTACCAAAGATTTCCAAAGCTCTGATGCTGTTGGTTTTTGTTGGAGGTGTATTTTTGTTAAAGGTGAAAGTTTTTCGGGTTCAATCCAATAACGCTGTCGCTCAAAGGGATATGTTGGCAGAGGAAGACGATGACGGCGCTCATGGGCATAAAATCCTGACCAATTCACCTGTACTCCAGATAGCCAGAGCTTGCCTAATGTGTTCATTAAGAACGCTACATCTGAATGTTTTTCCTTAGGATGTCTTAATGAACACAGCCCTACCACATCTGAATGCTTTTTGGCAAAGGTACACAAGGTGCGTCCTGGTCCCACTTCTAACAGGATGCGATTTGGCTGTTGCAATAGTGTAGAAATTCCTTCTGAAAAACGAACACAGGAGCGTAAATGTCTTGCCCAGTAATTGGGATCTATGGCTTGCTCTGCTGTAATCCAGGTTCCTGTGACGTTGGAGATAAAGGGAATTTTTGGGGGATGTAATTTGACTTTACTAACTTCTTTGTGGAATGGCTCCAAGATGGATTCCATCATCGCCGAATGAAAGGCATGGGAAGTATGCAGACGGCGAGATTCTACACCTAATGCTGTAAGTTGTTGATGAATTGCATCTACAACTTCATGGGTTCCGGAAACAACACATAAGGAAGGAGCATTATTAGCAGCTAAAGATAAATTTTCATTTAGTAAAGTTTTAATCTCTGCTTCTGATTGAGAAACCGAAAGCATAGCACCTGCGGGAAGTTGTTGCATCAGTCGCCCACGAATCGCAATCAGAGCCAAAGCATCTTCCAGGGAGAATACACCAGCTAGACTTGCTGCGACATATTCCCCAATGCTATGACCAATCATGGCTTTAGGAGAAATTCCCCAAGACATCCACAATTTAGCTAAAGCATATTCAACTACAAATAATGCAGGTTGGGTGATGGCAGTTTGTTGTAATTTTTCGGCTGCGGCTTTTGATTCAGATTCGTTGGGATAAATAACCGTTCGCAAATCTAACCCTACATGAGGTTGTAGCAATTGACAGCATAGATCCACCTGCTCCCTAAAGATAGGTTCAGTCTGGTAAAGTTCTTTACCCATGTCCACATACTGAGCGCCCTGTCCGGGGAACATGAAGACGATAGAGCGATCACCATTTTCAACTAAGCGAGTGGAAATTCTTTGGGGATCTCGTAGTTGCAAGGTGGTAGCTGCATCCTCAATATCTTGACACACTATCACGCGACGATGATTAAATTCAGCACGCCCCACTTGCAATGTATGGGCAACATCCGCTAAGTTCACATCGGGATGTAGTTGGAGGTGATTAGCCAGATTTTCTGTTGCAGTTTCTAGAGCCGATTCAGTTTTAGCGGAAAGTAGCAACAACTGCCAAGGTCGAGAAGGGCTAGAAAATTTTAATACTGGCGCTTCTTCTACAATTACATGAGCATTAGTCCCACCAATACCCAAAGAACTCACACCAGCACGGCGAGGTGTGTTCCCGTTTTTCCATTCTGTTAGCTGGGTATTAACGTGAAAGGGACTATTGGCAAAATCAATTTGGGGATTGGGTTGCTCAAAATTTAAGCTGGGTGGTATTTGCTTGTGTTTGAGAGACAAAACAGTTTTAATCAGTCCAGCAACACCAGCTGCTGCATCCAAATGACCAATATTTGTTTTGACTGAACCGACAGCACAGAAGCCTTTCTTGTTGGTACTGCTACGAAATGCTTGAGAAAGTGCGCCGATTTCAATAGGATCGCCCAAAGTTGTACCAGTACCATGAGCTTCGATATAGTTGATTGTCTCAGGTTCAACTCCTGCGAGCATCATTGCTTCGGCTATCACCTCTGCTTGACCATTCACGCTAGGGGCTGTGTAGCCAACTTTAAGAGAACCATCGTTATTGATCGCTGAACCTCTAATGACGGCATGAATGCAATCACCGTCCGCCAGGGCATCCTCTAATCGTTTCAAAACTACAATCCCCACACCATTGCCGATCGTAGTTCCCTGTGCTTGGCATCAAAGGCGCGACAATGTCCGTCAGGAGACAACAACCCCCCCTCTTGATATAAATAGCCAACTTTGTGTGGCACAAATATCGTAATACCACCAGCCAAAGCCATATCGCATTGATAATTTAGTAAGCTTTGGCAAGCCAAGTTAGTAGCAACTAAAGAAGTTGAGCAGGCAGTTTGAACATCTATGCTTGGACCTTTGAGATTTAATTTGTAAGAAACGCGTGTCGTCAAAAAATCTTTTTCATTTGCCAGCAGTGTTTGATAGGCAGTGTCTAATTCTAGGAGATGGGAGTTTGAAGCAATATTGGACAACAAATAGCTGTTATAGCCTGAACCCGCGTAAACACCAATTCTGCCTTCATAAGTTTGAGAGTTGTAACCAGCATTTTCCAGGGCTTCCCAAGCACACTCTAAAAAGATGCGGTGTTGAGGATCCATCACTGTCGCTTCTCTTGGATGAAATCCAAAAAATGAAGCGTCAAATAAATCGGTGTCTTCGAGTATGGATCTGGTTTTGATGTAATTAGGATTACTCAAGACTTTTGGTTCTATTCCCTCAGATAGCAATTCCTCATCCGTAAAAGAAGTAACTGACTCTACACCATCTCTGAGATTTTGCCAAAACTTTTTAATATCACTAGCACCAGGAAAACGTCCTGACATGCCAATAATTGCAATTGCTTGTATTGAATCGTGCAATTCTGTACTATTCATTACTCTTATCTTACCTAATTAATTAGATATCAATCTATATCGCCAACAAATGCTTTAGCAAAAAAATGCAATAAAAATTTTTCAATTTTTGTCAATTCTGGGTGGTATAAATCCAATAACAAAACTACTCGTTCTTTCTGACTTTTGTTCCATGCTTCATGCTCAAAACTATGGTCAAAAAATAATGTTTTTCCTTCAGTCCAAGTTCGCGTTTCATTTCCAACCCTAATAGCACAATTTTCTGGAATTATTAATCCCAATTGACACGTAACATCAATATTTGAAAGATCGTGGTGTGGAGGTATAGCAACTCCTGGTTTTAAAACATAAAACACAACCTGCCCAAAAGGAATTATAAAAGGTTTCAAGCTAGACACAATCCTTACTGTTTTCGGAAATAGAAAGCGGGCTGTTCTAGTAAATTTACCGTCTTTCCATAACATAAATTCTCCCCAATCATCTTCCTTGAGAGACGGATATAGGTCACTAGCTCGAATTCTTGAAACTAATCTACGTTTATTCAAACGATTACTTGACCACTCATTTTCTATATCTTTTGCACCTTTAGTCAGCGTGTTAGATACAAACTTTAAAACGTCGTAATCAGAACTTTCATACCAAGGTTTAGAAGTTAGACCAAGATATAAAAACTCTTTTGGTTTTTGTTGTGGGTTACAATCATCATTATTTATATCTATCAGCCCCAAATAAAATTTTAGAGACTTTTCAAATCTATGAACATTACCCTTGGGAAACAAAAAAATTAATAATGTGAGCAGCAAAAAGAATATTTTGACTTTTATCTTATCCGACTGAGACAAAATCTGCTGACGTGGCAGCGATTCTTTGTATTCCTGCAATATGGAATTTTCTAGTGTAGTCATTTTTATTTGCTTCTATTAAGAAATTGCTTTTTTCGAGTGATCGCAGCATTTTGTTTCTCTGCAAAGTGCCCATAAGTGAGTCAGCACGATAAAACCTAATCTATGTTAGTAAAACTGATACTTGGGAATACCAAAAATAAGTTGTGTTGGAAATTTGTTGCTTCCGCAAACCTGACTGTGCTAGCTGGGTTGTTTTAAATTGAACTCTACATAATTTTTACTACTTTTATTTGTTCTGAGTTAGTTAATTACGAAATTTACTTACTACGAAGCTGCTTTTTTCTATTAACAGCAACTTTTTGTTTTTCTGCTCTATCACGAATTCCTTGAAAAGAATCTTTTTGGCTTTGTTCCTGAATTAAATAGTTAGCTAAAGAACTGATATTTGGGTATTTGAACAAATCAGTAATTAAGACATTTTTAGGAAAAAGTTGTTGCAGTTTGCTTTGAACTTGAAGCGCAAGTAGTGAATGACCACCTAAATCAAAGAAATTATCATTCATTCCTACCGTTTCTAGATGAAGAACTTCCTGCCAAATAGTTGCAATCATTTTCTCAACCTCGTTACGAGGTGCCACATAAGCAACGGCTAAATCTGGACTGAAATCCTTTGGTGTTGGCAAAGCATGACGATCTATTTTACCATTTGGACTTAACGGTAAAGCGTTAAGCATTATGAAGCTAGAAGGAACCATATATTCGGGTAAGTGTTCCTTTAAGTAATCTCTTAGGCATTGGGTTAATTTTCCTGGGTGAATACGTTGAGTACTCCCAAACTGAGAAAAAAGTCGCTCATAAAAAGATGTTTGCTTGAATACTCTTTGATGGTGATAAGATTTGTGTTCAAATTCAATTATTTCTCCATTCCTCTTAATTAAGCGTCCTTTAATCTCGTAGTCTGGGTTTAGATTGTTATCAGACAGTGTTCCTTTACAGAAAGCTTGAATTGTATCTCCTACAGATACTTGAATACCAGGATAAAATATCGGAAAGTAAACTGGTAACCAATTACATTCATTTTCTAAAATATTTAGTATTTCTCCTTGAATCGTCTCTAAACTTAACCATAGTAAAAAACCATCTAATCTGGAATTTTTATTAATAGTGAAACTTACTTCATGACAGTATTCTGGTGCAACAATTTTTGTAAAATCTAAATTTTCAAAATTCTCTACATTATTGGATATGATATTTGATTGAGGAAATTTCTTAATACATAATCTCAAATCAAATGGATACCCAACTTCTTCAAAAACTTGCTCAGTATAGTATGCTGTTAGCTCAGTAAACCTTGGATTATCTAACAACTCATCAGGAAGACAAGCCGGAGCAATTTTAGTGACACCTTTAAAGGGTATCATGACACTATCTTGTTTTAAAAATCTTCTAGCGTCGTTAAGAATTACTGTCACACCTTCAGAACCCGCTATTGTCCCCATAATTTCTGAGACACATACATCAGCAAATTCTGGTAAATTAACTTGGGTTGCATCTCCATGAATTAAAGTTATTGTACCTGACAAGCCCAAGTTATTGATATTCGCTTCTGCTTGACGATACGCTTCCTCGCCGATCTCAATTGCATAAACTTTCTTGGCACCTGCTTCTACACAAAATCTCGACAAGATCGCATCTTTACCTGTACCAATTTCAACAACTACTTTATCCTTTACTAACTGATTGATAGCGAATTTATAGCTATTATTCCTCCGCTGATCGTTGGTCATAGCGTAGTATAGGAATTCGTCGTAGACTGGGTATTCTCCTACAGATGGCCATAGTTCGATTTGGTCTTTTTGCTGGTTTTCTTGTTCACTTAATAGGTTGACATGTCTCTTTCCAGGAACAATATAAGCTACTAAACGCTTATTTCCAGACACATCTTCCCTCTCCATAACCACACTCTCTTGCACATCTGAGTGTTGGTTCAACATTGCCTCAATTTCACCCAATTCAATACGGAAACCCCGAATTTTGACTTGATGGTCGATGCGCCCCAAAAACTCAATGTTTCCATCTAATCGGTAGCGAACTAAGTCCCCTGTTCTATAAAGACGCGCTCCAGGTTCTGTATTATATGGATTGGGTATGAATTTTTCTGCTGTTAAGTCTGCCCGGTTAAGATAGCCTCTTGCTGTGTTGAGGCCTCCTATGTAGAGTTCTCCTGGAACGCCCACCGGAACTAATTGCAGAGATGAATCTAGCACATAGGTCTGTATGTTCTGAACTGGTTTTCCAATTGGCAACTCCCATCCTACAGGTTTAATGGCCGGTAATTCCGATAAATCGCACACTGTGGCAGAAATTGTTGTCTCTGTAGGACCGTAGCAATTAACGAGTCGCACTTGTTCGCCTACCTGTTGCTGCCATATTTTCAAACGTGAGGGTTCAGCTTTTTCACCACCAATGAGAACCAATCGTATTGTTGAGGGTAGTACTAAATTCCCTATAGACAGTTCATCTGTTAGCTGATGCCAAAAGCTAGTAGGCAAGTCGAGTACTGTAAGTCCCAAATTATTACATTGATATAAGAACTCCAATATAGAACTCAACATTTTATCGGTTCGCAGTATTAGGGTTGCACCTTGAACCAAACAGGAAAAGATTTCTTCAGCAGCTACATCAAAACTGATTGAGGTAAACTGCAAAATGCGATCGCTCGACTTCAGCGCAAACTCTATACATGCAGCATTAATATAACTACTCAAAGAGCAATGTTGAATCATTACCCCTTTAGGTATTCCTGTTGAACCAGATGTATAAATTAGATAGGCAATGTTTTCAAGTTGTGTCTGATGAGTTGGGTTATCCTGACTATTCTCTGCAATGGTTTGCCAATCTGTATCTAAGCAAATAATTTGAGATTGATGTTCGGGAATTGTGTCCAATTGTGCTGACGAAGTTAGTAAGACTGGTACTTGGGCATCCTTTAACATCAAAGCCAGACGTTCTTTTGGATAAGCAGGATCTAGAGGTAGATATGCACCTCCGGCTTTGAGGATCGCCAAAAGTCCAATCACCATCTCTAAAGAGCGTTCTATACAGATCCCTACTAAAACTTCTGGTTTAACTCCAAGGTTTCTGAGGTAGTGTGCTAATTGATTTGATCGCTGATTTAACTCTGTGTAAGTTAGAGACTGATTTTCAAAGACCACTGCAACTGCATTTGGTGTCCGTTCTACCTGGGCTTCAAACAGTTGATGAATGCACTGTTCAGGTTGGGAATGAGGAATTTGGAATTTATTTGTACTAAATTCCAGTAACTCTTGACGATCTGCCTCGCTCAAAAGTGGTAAATTGGATAGCCGAGCTTGAGGATGAGCCGCAATAGCTGAGAGTAAATTCTCAAAGTGTCTCAGCATTTTAGTGATAGTGGTAGCATCAAATAGGTCAGTATTATACTCAAATGATGCCGCCACTGCTTCATGTGTAATGTCAATAGAAACAGTCAAATCGAACTGCGCTGTTTTGGTGTCTATTTTGACTAAGCTCAAAGCCAAACCAGGCATTTCTGGTAACTGAGAGTAATCTTGGACATTGAACATGACTTGAAACAGCGGTGTACGACTAGTATCGCGTTCTGGTTGCAATGCTTCTACCAGTTGGTCAAAGGGCAAATCCTGGTGTGTATAGGCTCCTAAAGCTACCTTTCTTACTCGCGTCAGCAATTCACCAAAAGTCGGGTTGCCGCTCATATCTGTACGTAGCACCAAGGTATTGACAAAAAAGCCAATTAACCGTTTCACTTCATCACGATTACGGTTGGCGATCGGTGAACCGACAGCAATATCATCTTGTCCTGTATAGCGGTAGAGGAAAGCCTGAAATGCTGCCAATAGCAACATAAATAAAGTTACACCCTCTTGACGAGCGATCGCTTTTAGTCTCTTGATTACTGCTTCAGACAGTTCGATAGCTTGTTGAGCGCCGTGCGAGGTTTGTACCGCAGGTCTTGGTCGATCAGTGGGTAGTTGTAATGCTGCTGGGATACCCTCAAGTTGTTGCTTCCAGTAAGAGAGTTGGGTTTGCAGGGTTTCTCCTTGCAACCATTGTCTCTGCCACTGTGCAAAGTTTTTGTACTGGATAGAGATTTCTGGTAGAGGTGAAGAAGTTCTGGCTAAGAATGCTTTGTACAGTGATGCCATCTCCTGTAAAAAGACCTCGGTAGACCAACCATCAGAGATTATGTGGTGCATTTCCAGCAAAAGAATATGCTCTTGCGGTGCTAGGCGCAAAAGTTTAGCACGTAACAATGGTCCCTGGGTAAGGTCGAAAGGTTGTTTACTTTGCTCAGTCAAGAGTTGCTGGACTGCGGCATCACCCTGTGATTCAATATTTTTTTGGTAATCTATTACTGATAAAAATAATTTTAAGAAAGAAGCAATAATTTGCACCGGCTGCCCGTTGACTGTAGTAAAAGTAGTTCTGAGAGTTTCATGTCGCCGGACAATTTCGTTTAAACTTTGCTCTAATAGGAGAACGTCAAGCTCACCTTTGAGATTCACAGCTAAGGAAATATTGTAAGCTGGATTCCCGGGTTCCAATCGGTCGAGGAACCATAGTCGTTGCTGGGCAAAAGATAGGGGATAAACTTCGGCTTTCTGGACTTGGCTAAGAGACTCTGAAGGTATGAAAGCCCTTACTGTCATTTGAGCAAGTATCTTTGTCACTAGCGATCGCGTACTCATCCCTTCAAAGAAGTCTGCTACGGATACTTCTACTTTTAAGTCAACCTCAATCCGGTTTTTCAACTCAAATACTTTTAAAGAATCAAGTCCGAGAGTGCTTAATGGTTCTTCCGGATTGATATCATCCGGTGCGATCGCCATGACTCTCGCTTCCTGTTCCATCAGATATGCTTCTAAAAGCGCTTGACATTCCCTTGGGGAAAGCGCCAAAAGTTGAGAACGCTGTAATCGAGTTTCCTCTCTGACAATATTGCTAGTTTTCAGAATATTGCTGACAACTACATTCAGTTCGCCATTCTCAAACCGAGCGCGAGTTGCACGACGTTGAATCTTACCACTGGAAGTTTTTGGAATACTACCTGACTTAATTAAAACAACAACATAAACTTGTACTTCATGCTCTTCAGTAACCGCTTGGCGAATTGCACTAGCTACTTCTTCTAAATTTGGCTTGGCGCGAAACTCCAATTCTTGTACAACTACCAGCCGTTCTTCGTTGTTAACCTCTACTGTAAATGCCGCATTAGCACCGGAACGCAAAGATGGATGACTGTGTTCTGCGGTTAATTCTATATCTTGTGGGTAAAGATTTCTACCTCGAATAATAATTAAATCTTTGGCTCTACCTGTAATGAAAAGCTCTCCATTCTGCAAAAAACCTAAATCTCCCGTCCGCAGAAATGGTCCTGGACTTCGTTCCGCTTGGCTAACACCTGTGTCTGATAGATAAGCATGGAAGGTTTCTGCTGTCTCTTGAGGACGATTCCAATAACCTTGACCAACACTCGGTCCAGATACCCAGATTTCGCCGACTTCCTCAGGTTGACAACTACTGAGTGTGTCTAAATTTGCAATGACTACCTTCTGTTCTGGTATGACTCGACCGCAACTGACAAAATGGTAGACATCCTCTTGTTTGGTAGTTGATTCGACTATCCGATTAGATTCTAAAGCAGATTTCTGGACTGTTTTGATCATCGGTGCTGTTGCTTTCTGCACACCAGAAACCATCAGAGTTGTTTCAGCCATTCCGTAACAGGGGTAGAAAACCTCCTTACGGAAGCCACACTCTGCAAACGCTTCTGCAAACCGCTCTAAAGTATCATGCCTAACTGGTTCAGCACCATTAAATGCGACACTCCAACTGCTCAAGTCAAGAGTTTCTTTTTGTTCAGGAGTAATTTTTTGAGTACACAACTCATATGCAAAGTTGGGAGCACCACTCGTTGTACCTTGATAGCGAGAAATAGCTTGCAACCAACGATAAGGGCGTTGGAGAAAGGAAGTCGGAGGCATTAAGATGCAAGGAAAACCTCCATACAAAGGTTGCAATATTCCACCAATTAGACCCATATCATGGTAAGTCGGCAACCATGAGATAAACTTACTCTCGGCTGAATGCTCCATGAATTGGTAGGTCGTGGCAGCATTGTGCAGTAGGTTTCCATGACTAATCATCACACCTTTAGGTGTTCCTGTAGAACCGGAAGTGTATTGCAGAAAAGCTAAGGTATCTCGATGGATAGAAGGTTCTTGCCAAGTATCTTCTATACCCTCTGCAAGATTGTCGGTAGTCAGCCACTGCAACGATCCCAGGTCAGTCTTTTCTGTTAGTAAAAACCTTACTGTAGACAGGATTTCTGTTGTCGTGAGAGCTATGGTTGCTTGTGCATCTGTGGAAATTGCCTTTATTCTCGGTGTATTGCGCTCATTTCGAGGAGGATATGCAGTTACAGCCACAACTCCTGCATATAAGCAACCAAAAAAAGCAATTAAAAAATCTAGTCCTGCGGGATAAAGCAATAAAGCGCGTTCCCCAGTCAAACCCAATGCTTGCAATTGAGCGGCTACTCTGCGCGATCGCCTATTTAATTCTTGATAGGTTAGCGTCGCTTTTTCTGTTTCCCCATCTAACAAGAAGGTGAAAGCATCTCGATTTGGTTGGGTAGAGCTTCGCAAACACAAGAGTTCAACAAATGTAGAACAGTTGCGAGAAGCTTCAAGGAAACTATGAGAATATGGATTCATTTTCATTTTCAACTAAATGCAATCCTGATACACCACTGCTATTCCTCTCACTTTGAGAAGAGAAAAAATAAAGAGCAAATCCTTAATCTCTACAAAAAATCTCAGCTTTGTTTGACTACGTTCCCCATTTTTGACAAACACCTAAATTCTTCGATTCAGAGAGATAACACTAAATATTGGTGTGCTACACAAATCTTAATGTAGTTTAGCTATCGTTCAATCTCAGGGTAAATGGTATTAATAGCGTTTATCTAACCACGCAAACACATCTAAAAGTTTGTGTTTTGTTACACGTATTATACTATGGAGTACTTTCATCATATACCTCCAACCACCATTACTTCTCAATTACGAGAGTTATTAATTTCAAAATCTCAAGCTTAATAATCAACAAAACCTTAATGATTCTTAGTCGAGTTAGAAAAGTACATTTACTTTTCTATAATTTCCTAATTTGGATTTAAGCCTTTAATAATTAATTGAGCTAACCACTAAGATTGTTTAAACGCTAATAACTAGTGACTTACTTTAGATAAATCTCTAAATTATTGCAAGTAATTTTTATTTATCCTTGATTACACTAACAAGAATTAGTAGCTTTAGCAATAGGACAAATATAGACAATCTATATCAAAATAAAATAGCTTATCAGATTTGCTGATTATTTTTTTTTATTTCTTTAGATAGATGCCAGATATTTACTTTTTTTACTTTGCCTCAAGACAGATATCTAAGTTTTACATAGGACTACATCAATTTCGTCCTAATTTAGAGCAAATCCGTCATTAAGCAGACTATTTTGGCTTTCTGAAATACTTGTGAAAAAGTAGTTTTAGCTACCAGTACAATTTCTGATTGTGTGTCAAGCAAACAGCTGGTTCAGAATAATTGTTGCTTGGTATCTATAACTAAAATACAAAAATTATTAATTATCTTGTGTCTTGTCTCACTTCATAATATGATTCAACTAATTTCAATTTAAATGACAATTTTTTTAGAAATCGTCATTGTATCTTCAGGTACGACCAAGTAGTGTGATTGAGTGTAAGCAGATAAATGAAGTTAGATAAATTGTTTCAAAGCCTGCTGCTGACAGGTACGGTTGTTCTTTTTATCAGCACTCCTGCGACATGCGAGGAAGTACGAGAAGATGTTCAAGGCGAATCTTTTACCCAGGGGATAGGGAAATCTACATTAGATGAGAAGGTTGCAGTTAAAGATAAAGATAAAGAATTTGCGTTGCCTAAAGCGGGCGTAGCCATCGCCAAATCCCCAGTTGATCTCCTTCGTCCCAGAAAAACCCGACTCAAAGAGTCTCAAACTGCAAGTTCACCGCATAGAGCAAAGTCGGGTGAAGCAAGTAAAAACATTCCCCAACTGAGCGAAATAGAACTTCCCGCTAAGAGCGCAATCATGCTGGTACAGACACCAACACCAACCAACCCCCCTAATCCAGACCCTCCTTCGCAAGGGGGGAAACAGGGGGGTGTTTTACCAATCACGGGAGTTAAGGCAAATCCCACAGACAAAGGTGTGGAGGTGATTTTAGAGACCCCTCAAGGGACTCGACTGCAAGTCACAAATCGCAGTACGGGTAATAATTTTATTGCAGATGTATCTGGCGCGCAGTTGCGTTTACCGTCGGGAGAGGCTTTCACATTTCGTTCCGACAAACCCATTGCGGGAATTACCCAGATAACAGTTACGAATATTGATGCAAATACTGTGCGAGTGACGGTGGAAGGTGAGAAAGCGTTACCTGCAGTTGAGTTATTTGATGATGATGCAGGTCTGGTTTTTGGTATAACTTCACAGGTAACGGCGACGCAACCACCGCAGCAACCTCAAACACCGCAAACCCAAGAAAAGCCTGCAACTGAGACACCGGAAGAGAAACCCGCAGCCCAGCAGGATGAGCCGATTGAGTTGGTGGTGACGGGAGAGCAAGATGGGTATCGCGTACCAGATACCTCAGTGGGAACAAGAACAGATACGCCATTGCGTGATATTCCCCAATCGATTCAAGTCGTACCGCAACAAGTGCTGCAAGACCGTCAAGCAAGAAGCATTACAGAGGGATTGGAAAACGTCAGCGGCGTAACCTCAATTGCTACCACAGCGGGGGGTAGAGACTATTTTGTCATCCGAGGTTTTGAGCAATACGGCAACGCGCTTGTAAATGGGATACCTGATTCATCCATAGCTAATGATAGTGGTTTTGCCAATGTGGAACGCCTAGAAGTATTGAAAGGTCCTGCCTCTGTTTTGTACGGCGAAACTGGGTTTTCTGCTCTCGGTGGCATCATTAACTTCGTTACGAAGCAACCGTTACGCGAACCGTTTTACGAAGTGAGTGCAACTGCTGGTAGTTTCAATACCTATCGGGGGGCAGTAGATTTCTCTGGACCCTTGAATAATTCCAAAACAGTTCTCTACCGTCTTAATGCGGCTTATTGGAGCAGTGATACCTTCCTCAACTTTAACGAAGCTAGATCGTTTTCCATTGCTCCCAGTTTGAGCTTTAGCCTTGGTAAAAATACTGACCTCATCGTAGAGGGCGATGTAAATATCGCGGAACGGAACGGACGACAACCTTTAGGAGTTCCGGCAGTGGGTAGCGTGCTATCAAACCCGAATGGTAAAATAAGTCGTAGTTTCAGTTTTGCAGGGCCACAAAAAGATAATCTGACAGTTGTTGGCAGGGCTGGGTATCGGTTGGAGCATCGATTTAATGACAACTGGAAACTGCGTAACGCATTCTTGTATTCATTTAGTGATGATGATGATGGGGATGGAGCACCTTATTTCCTTAGCAGTGGTCTAGCCTCCGACAACCGCACACTCAATCGAACTGCTACTATTGGTAGCTACAATGTTGACACCTATTACCTAAATACCGATCTACTCGGCAAGTTTCGCACTGGCTCGATTGACCACCAACTCCTGTTTGGTTTCAGCCTGAATAGAAAAATAGATGATTTTAGCTTTGAAAATGATATTCCTGCCGCTTCGGTAGATATCTTCAATCCAGTTTTCGATCAAAGAATTGTTCCTACTGGTGTTCGTAACTCCTCTGAGTTCGTAACCAGAGATACGCTTGGCATATATCTCCAAGATCAAATCACTCTCGCAGAAAACTTAAAGCTTTTGCTAGGCGGACGAGTGGATATATTTGAGGAGCGCAAAACAAATCGAGTTACCAACGAAGAAACCAGCCAATCAGACACCGCATTTAGTCCACGGGTGGGGATTGTTTACCAACCTATCCAGCCCATTTCTTTGTATGCTAGTTTCGCTCGGTCTTTTGCGCCGACTATCGGTATATCTGCCAGCGGAGAAGCATTGCTGCCAGAACGGGGAACTCAGTATGAAATAGGTATTAAAGGTGACTTGACAAGCAAACTTTCTACTACCCTTGCCTTCTATGATTTGACTCGCTCCAATGTGACGACACCCGATCCAAATGATCCTACTGAGGTTTATTCAGTTCAAACTGGAGAGCAAAGAAGTCGAGGGATTGAATTGGATATCAGTGGCGAAATTTTACCGGGATGGAACATCATTGGAGGGTATGCCTACAACGATGCCAGAGTCACGAAAGATAATGACATTCCAGTTGGCAATCGATTATTTTCTGCTCCTGAACACTCATTTAACCTATGGACAACTTACAGAATCCAACAAGGTGATTTGCAAGGACTAGGATTTGGTTTGGGATTTTACTATGTTGGTGAGAGAGCAGCAGATTTGAATAATACTTTAGAACTACCTAGTTACTTCCGCACAGACGCAGCAATTTTTTATGAACGTGACCAATTCCGTGCCGCCCTGAATTTCCGTAATCTCTTCAATGTGGAGTACTATGAAAGTCGATATGGGTCTGGAACGTTTGTTCTTCCAGGCGCTCCTTTCACCGTTCAAGGAACGATTTCATGGAAGTTTTAGGTTGTTAAATGCTCACGAGTATTTCTTTGCGTTACCTCACCCATCTGATGCTTTTGGGTATCTTAACAGTAATACTGGTTTCGGCTTGCAACACAACCACTGATACCAGTATTACTAGCCGCAAACATCCTGTTGAGAATTGCCGAACCGTGCAGCACGTAATGGGTAGCACTTGCATTCCTCGTAATCCTCAACGGGTGGTGACTCTTAGAGTTGACACATTAATCAATAGTTTGGCATTAGATGTCCGCCCTATTGCATCAGCTTATACTCCAGGATTTCCAATACCTAAATATCTTCAAGGTAAAATGGATAGAATAGAAAATGTTGGAAGTCTTGATGCCCCTGACATTGAAAAGATTTTACGACTTAAACCTGATTTAATTGTGTCTAACTCTGGGTTAAAAGGTATCTATCAACAGCTATCATACATTGCACCTACGGTTGTATTAAACATACCCTATCCTCCCCCTTCCTGGAAGAAGCAATTAGAGGAGCTTGCTCAGATATTAGGTAAACAAGATGTTAGTCAGCAATTGATGGATGAATATTGGCAAAGGGTTGAAAAACTTAAGCAAACTTTAGGCAATAGCCGCAAAACTATCAAGGTATCCATTGCAAATACATCTTCAGAATACGGAATTTGGTCTTATGGAGAAAAGCATTTCTCTGGGTCAGTTTTGAAGGATATTGGTCTGCAACGTCCCAAATCACAGAGAGGGGATTTCTTCTATATCGAAAATATGTCCAAAGAAAAAATATCTGATATTGATGGGGACATTCTCTTCTTTGTGTCTTGGGAAAGGGAAGATGATAAGAAGACCTTAGAGAAGCTCAAACAAAGCCCTTTGTGGGGACAACTCAAAGTTTTTCAACGGAATCAAGTATGTTTCGTCGGCGCACATTGGCATAATGCAGATATTTTCGCTATTAATGCCATCCTTGATGACTTATTTAAGTGTCTCGTCAACGGCACCAATGCGGTAGCGTGATGTGGTGGTATCGTAAAAAAAAGCAGGCTATTTGGTAAAACCTGAAAGCTGTGCAGAATAACCAAGTATACAAAGTAAATTGAAATGCTGAAGAACTTATTGGTGTTCATCGAGTCATTGATGACCTCTACAAATACCTCGTCAACACACCCTAACCCTGTACCCAAACACACCCTCTTCGTTTGCAAATCCTGCCACCGTTCCTCCGAAGAACGACCAAAAAATCAACCTACCGACGGCACTATTTTACTAGACAAACTAAACAGTTTATGTAGCGAAAAATTGACCTCTGATGAATTTGAAATTAAACCCGTTGAATGCTTATGGGCTTGTAGTCAAGGCTGTGTTGTATCTGTATCAAGCCAGGACAAACCCACCTATCTTTTCGTTAATCTTCCTCCAGAAGAAAGCTCAACAGCGTTACTAGAATTTCTGCAATTGTATATCAAGAGCCGTAAAGGCACTGTAGCTTGGAAAAAATTTCCTGAACTTTTGCAGTCTACTATTTTCGCGCAAATTCCACCTGTAAGTAAGTAGGTGGGATATTATGACCAACATAACCCCAAAGTTCAAAAATTTCTCGAACTTCGTCATAGTCATATCCTTCTTGATTTTGAAAGAGACGAAGATGCGGTTTCACAACAGATTAATTTATTAGGCTGGCGAGTCTATGTTACGAATCAAACAGAACCTCTGTTATCTTTGAAACAAGCAGTTCCTAAAAGGATTTCCTCTATCGTTGACACCAATTTATTTGCAGCGTGAAGACCACATTACAGGCTTAATTCGACTCCTATCAATCGGTTTGCGTGTTTCGACCCTTTTGGAGTTTCAGGTGGGTCGCACTCTGAAGCAAAATAATGAAAAGCTAACTGGACTTTATGCTGGCAATCCTAAACGAGAAGCAGCACGTCCCACTGCTGAAATACTTCTTGCAGCATTTAAGGAAATTACACTGTTGTTGATTGAGGTTAAAAACGAAGTTTATCCCCATTTGACTGCTCTTTCACCCTTACAGCAGCGTATTCTTGTTTTGCTTGGGTTCCCAACTACTATTTATACTCAACTTGATGGTCAATCTTTTACCCCTGAGTAGTCTTTCTTATAACTCCCGAAAAAATGGGCGAACCGGGAGTTACAATATAATTTCTTTAGTAGAATCGAATCAAGAATTTCAGTAAATTTGTTTGTTATTTCCTTTCCCCTTGCATCCTATCGGCACACACATCGGCGTCCCCACAACAGGATCAGGAATAATACGACACTCCAACCCAAAAACCTCCTGAACCATTTCCTTAGTCATCACTTGCTTTGGTTCCCCAGCAGCAAAAATCCGACCATCTTTGACAGCAACTAAATAATCAGCATAACGACACGCCTGATTTAAATCATGCAGTACCATCACAATTGTCCTTCCCTGAGTTTGGTTCAACTCATACAACAAATCCAAAACTTCTATCTGGTGCGCTAAATCTAAAAAAGTAGTCGGCTCATCTAAAAGTAAAATATCCGTATCTTGCGCCAGCGCCATTGCAATCCATGCTCGCTGTCGTTGTCCACCAGACAAAGTATCCAGTTCTCGCTGTGCCAACTCTAGCAAATCTGTAATTTCTAGCGCCCGTTGCACAATCTTTTCATCTTTTGCCGACCACTGCTGCAACCAATTTTGATAAGGGTAACGTCCTTGTGCGACTAAATCTCGTACCGTTAACCCTTCCGGTGCGACTGGTCCTTGCGGCAAAATACCCAACTGCTGTGCGACTTCTTTGGTGGAAAGCTTTAAAATAGACGTTCCATCAAGACATACCGTACCACCACGGGGTTTAAGCAATCTCGCCAGACCCCTCAGTAAAGTTGATTTTCCACAACCATTACCACCAACTAAAGCGCTAATTTGTCCTGTGGGGATTGCCAAATTCAGGTCACGGATAATCGGCGCACCATCGTAAGCTAAAGACAGACTTTTGGTTGACAATCCTTTCATAAGTTACTTTTTCCGGTTACGAATTAACAAATAAAGAAAATAAGGAGCACCGATAACAGCAGTCACCACCCCACAAGGAATTTCGATGGGTGCGAACAGTGTTCGTCCGAAAAAATCTGCCATCACAACAATCACTCCTCCCAACAGTGCAGAGGTAGGAATCAATCCTTCATGGGTTGCACCTACCAACTGTCGTCCTAAATGGGGTGCGATTAAACCAACAAAACCAATATTTCCGGCGGTGGCGACTCCTGCACCCGCTAAGGCTACACCCACCAGCACCAGTAAACCACGTTGCCACTCTACCCGACTACCGAGACTTTTGGCGACATCATCTCCTAGGTTAAGAGCGTTTAAATGTCTTGCTAGTGTCAACGCCATCGGGACAAAAATAACTAACCAAGGCAAGAAGGAAAATACTTGCTCACTCGTGCGTCCGTAGACACTTCCAGCCAACCAAACCAAAGCATTACTAACGTCATAAATATTCCCAAAGGTAATCATCAAGCTGGTTATAGCACTGGCGATCGCAGATAAACCAATACCCATCAAAATTAATAAAATCGGGGAACTACCTTTATTCCAAGCCAGCAAGTAAATTAAAACCGCCATCAGCAAAGCACCAGCAAAGGCTGATAGAGGCAAGGTGTAAATTGGTGCTGACGGAAATAGCACAATGACTGTCACTGCTGCTAGACTCGCCCCAGCATTGATGCCAATAATACCAGGGTCAGCTAGAGGATTGCGTGTCAGCCCTTGAAAGATAGTGCCAGAAATGGAGAGCGCTACTCCCACCATAAAAGCTACAAGGGTGCGAGGTAGACGCAGATTGTGAATCACGAATGAATGATCTGGGTTTCCCGTATCAAAGCCCAATACAGTTTTGACGATATCCCAAGGCGAGATTGGATATTCACCCCGCCCTAAATTCATCACCATCGCCACCACAATGACCACTGCCAAACATAGCAGCATGACTGGTACACGTCGGTCGATGCGGAAGGATATCGCCTGGGAACGAATGACTAGCCAATCAAAATTCATTTTTTCACCTTTGACTTAGCCAAGTACACGAAAAAGGGAGCGCCAACCAGTGCTGTCATTACACCTACAGGTAATTCCTGCGGTTTGAGCAACACGCGCGCAGCAATATCTGCAACGAGGAGTAAAATTGCGCCCACAATGGCGGAATAGGGCAAAATCCAACGGTAATCGGCTTTTATAAAAAATCTTACGATATGGGGAACAACTAAGCCAATGAAGCCGATTGGCCCTGCAAGAGATACTGAACTTCCTGCCAGTAAAACAACACTGATAGCGGTAATTATTTTAATCCAAGCTGTCTGTTGACCTAAGCCTTTGGCCACATCTTCACCGAGACTCATAGTAGTAATCTGTCTACCAAGGACAAAAGCAACTACTAATCCAATAGCGATGAAAGGCAATGCTTGTAAGAATATGTTAGTATCTCGACCTGCCAATGAACCAGCTAACCAAAATCTGATTTCTTCTAGTGTTCTTTGACTAACGATGAGAATGGCTGTGGTGAGGGAAGAAATCAGAGCAGTTAACGCTGCACCTGCTACTGTCAGATTCAGTGGAGTAGCTCCTCCACGTCCTAGAGAACCAAGAAAGTAGACTAATATCGCTGTTGCTCCTGCACCCAAAAAAGCCACAATGGTTAAAACACTCAAGGACGAACTACCCAAAACGAAAACTGTTGCAACTACAGCCAGCGCTGCTCCCGCCTCAATTCCCAGAATACCTGGATCTGCTAAGGGATTGCGCGTCAAACCTTGCATCAAGGCTCCTGAAACTGCGAGGGCTGAACCTACAAGGATAGCAATGAGCGATCGCGGTAATCTTACAGTCTGGATTACTAGGTGTTCATAGGAACCATCAAAGGTGACAAAGGATGCCAAAATCTTGCCTAGAGGTATTTCTGCTGCACCTAGTGTGACACTAAAAACCAAGCAAATTAGCAGGATACACAGTCCCAGAACCAAACCAAATAAGGCTGACACTTGTAGCTTTTTCAATCCTCTAGGTGACACCGTAGTTGCTTTTCTCATTATCTTGCTGTCACTTGAAAATATTACGCTTTGCTGGTTAGTTGTTTTTTTAAATTGGCACTCTCAATATTTAACAGTTTTACAATCATTAAGTTGCTAATCTTTCTTAATAGTTTTATATATACATTACATTATTATGCAAATCATATACCTATTCTCAGATTTTTAAAAAGGAATAAAAGATACGGTTCAAGCTTTGATATTATTTATCAACAAAGTGGTATTGTTAGATGAAGCTGAATCTGCTTTGTCAGAGTCACTTGCGTGCAACTGTGCGTTGTCATCAATAGCAGTTTCAGTCACCAGGGGTTATATCTGCACATGGTGGTGTGAATGAGGATTGATATTTTACTCAGGGTTTACAAAAGAAAATCCATACGCGTTTTACCCTTCATACTCAGTTTGATACTGGTTTTGTTTGTAGTCAGCCAGACTACAGCTGTACCAA
>JAAUSC010000006.1 GCA_012031965.1 Scytonema sp. RU_4_4 | reverse complement strand
ATAGGTTCCGCGCCAGTGCTACCCGCAGTACCCAAGCAAAAAGCCGTGAAAAACAACTCGACAAAAATCGAACGCATCGAAGCACCTGTAGATGGTTTAAGAACACTACAATTCCGTTTTCCCACTGCACCTCGTAGCGGACGTGAGGTAGTAAAAATAAAAGATTTAACTCACATCTATGATGACAAAATACTATTTTTGGGTGCAAATCTTTTGATTGAAAGAGGCGATTGTATTGCTTTTATTGCTCCCAATGGTGCCGGAAAATCCACTTTATTACGCCTAATTATGGGCAGTGAGCAACCCACAGAAGGCTTAGTAGAATTGGGTGAACACAACGTTATCCCTGGATACTTTGAGCAAAACCAAGCTGAAGCTTTGGATTTGAAAAAAACTGTTATGGACACTATCCATGACGAAGTTCCTGATTGGAAAAATGAAGAGGTTCGTACTCTTTTAGGAAGATTTTTGTTCAGTGGTGATACTGTATTTAAAGCAGTTGCGGCATTAAGTGGAGGTGAAAAAGCACGTCTTGCCTTAGCAAAAATGCTCTTGCAACCAGTCAATTTATTAATACTGGATGAACCAACTAATCATTTAGACATTCCGGCAAAAGAAATGTTGGAAGGAGCCATCCAAAACTACGATGGCACCGTACTTCTTGTTTCTCATGACCGTTATTTCATTTCCAAGGTAGCAAACAAAATTGTGGAAATCCGTGAAGGAGAGTTACGCGTCTATTTAGGAGATTACCACTATTACTTGGATAAAATAGCAGAAGAAAAAGAACAAGCAAGACTAGCCGCAATTGCTGCCGAAAAAGCCGCCAAAAAAGCTGCTAAAGCAGCTAAAACTGGTGCCAAAAAGAAATGATAATTCAAGGTCGGTAAATAATGGTTATCCCAGACATCACAAGAAAGCCTCAAAGATAAATAAAGTTTAAGAAATGTCTAAAAACACGCAGTTATGCAAAATAAAGTAGGCGATAAGCAGAAATTCACTTGCGGCTGCAATTAGCAATGGTATCATTCGGGTATTACAAAAAGTAAAAGGCAGTTTTACTATGACCAAAGCACCTGTTGCTCCCGTGGTGCTAGTCATTTTAGACGGATGGGGCTACTGCGAGGAGAGTCATGGAAATGCTATTGCTATTGCTAACACTCCGGTGATGGATAGCTTATGGGCGGCTTATCCCCACACCCTCATCCGAACATCAGGAAAAGCTGTGGGATTACCAGAAGGTCAAATGGGCAACTCGGAAGTTGGTCACTTGAACATAGGTGCTGGTAGAGTTGTCCCCCAAGAATTAGTACGCATCTCAGACGCAGTAGAAGACGGTTCCATTCTCAGAAATACAGCGCTTGTCAAAATTTGTCAGGAAGTGTCTAGTCGAAATGGCAAGCTGCACCTAGTCGGGCTAACTTCTGAGGGTGGAGTGCATTCGCACATCACTCATCTATTCGGACTACTTGACTTAGCGAAGATTCAGGGAATATCCCAAGTTTGCATACACGCCATTACTGATGGGCGTGACACCACTCCAACTGAAGGTGTCAAAGGATTGGGGCTTCTTCAAGATTATATCGACCGTATAGGAGTCGGGCGCATAGTGACAATTAGCGGTCGCTACTACGCGATGGATCGCGATCGCCGTTGGGATCGGGTCAAACGCGCCTACGATGTCATGACGCAGGATGGACCTGGAAATGGTCGAAAAGCTGTGGAAGTCCTACAAGCATCCTATGCAGAAGGTGTGAAGGACGAATTTGTTATCCCAGTCAGAATTGCACCTGGAGCCGTAGAACCAGGAGATGGAGTCATATTTTTTAACTTCCGCCCCGACAGAGCAAGACAACTGACCCAAGCTTTTGTCAACCCAAAATTTAACGGTTTTGAAAGACAGCAAATCACCCCGCTGTCTTTTGTTACCTTTACACAGTACGACCCAGAATTATCAGTTGGGGTTGCTTTTGAGCCGCAAAATTTGAGTCATATTCTTGGGGAAGTCATTTCTAATCATGGTTTAAAGCAGTTTCGGACTGCAGAAACAGAAAAATACGCTCACGTCACTTACTTCTTCAATGGCGGTCTGGAAGAGCCTTTTGAAGGAGAAGACCGAGAACTCATCAACTCTCCGATGGTAGCGACTTATGATAGCGCTCCAGCAATGTCAGCACAAGCTGTGACAGAAGTGGCGATCGCGGCAATACAAAAGCGCATATACTCGCTTGTTGTGATCAACTATGCAAACCCAGACATGGTAGGACACACAGGTAACATAGAAGCGACTGTAAAAGCCGTTGAGACGGTTGACCAGTGTTTGGGTCGCCTACTCTCCAGCATTGGTAAAGTTGGGGGTACAGCAATGATGACTGCTGACCACGGTAACGCCGAGTATATGCTCGATAGTAACGGAAATCCCTGGACAGCTCATACAACCAACTTAGTTCCCCTGATCTTAGTCGAAGGCGAAAAAGCTAAGATTCCAGGACATGGGACCGATGTTGCTTTGCGAAGTGATGGTAAGCTATCCGACATTGCACCCACGATATTGGATATCCTACAAGTACCTCAGCCATCGGAAATGACAGGGCGATCGCTACTGCAAAACGCCGAGTATGAAGTGCGATCTTCTCGCACTCCTGTAAAACTGGGGTAAGAAACTGTAACTTAATTCCTGTTCAACTGTGTTGATTGCTCATCCTTTTTGAGTAGGGTTTGTGTGTTTGTGTTAAAATCATCCCACGCTTAACCAGTGCGGGATAGCAACGCTCAAATAGTGTGAAACCTATTAGACACGTACTACAAACTGGTTCAAACAAACTGAATAACCCTGTAGGAAATCTAGCACTAAGTGCTGTCTCTAACTGGGAGTGCGTGGTCAAACGATGGTTTAACCAGAGTAAGCAGCAATGCACTTCGGATGATTTCTAAAGAAGATATACCGTGGACTTCCCCTTGTCCGAATTTATCCGCTTGTGGGTAAGTTTGGGTAGGTTTTGAGAAGCGATTGTGAAAAAATTAAGAATGATGAATCATCAAAGAAGCACAACTTACAATTCATCATTCTTAATTTATAATTTATAATTTAGGATTGCTGTGTCTTAAAATTCGTTATCAATTTATATTACTTACCATGACCATTTCTAACGTCGTAGAAGTCATTTGGGCATTTTCCGCTGTTGGTCTCATCATCTTGGTTTTGCTACATAGTCCCAAAGGTGATGGTATAGGAGCCATTGGTGGACAAGCTCAGTTGTTTAGCAGCACAAAGAGTGCAGAAAACACATTAAACCGAGTCACTTGGGCACTCACAGTCATTTTTCTTGGTTTGACTGTGGTTTTAAGCGCTGGTTGGCTCCCTAAATGAGATGGAAAGATGGGGAGATAAAATAAGCTGCAACTTTACACGTAGCAGCCGCGATTGCATTTTTAGGACAACTACCATAATAACTCTGGTTTGGCAGCGCTTAATTGCCGCGTTAGCATTAGCTATTGGTACAGCGCTGCTTATTATTTTGACCAGCGTTCAATCCAGCGCTATCCTTGCTGCTTCTCCCTCATCCTCCAGCCTACGGCGACCTACGGTCCACTTCGTTAACGCTCCGCTAACATCTCCCCTTAAACCTCATCCCTTACCACCAACACTCACCAAATGGCAAGATAGCACGAACAGCAGTGACTATTTTTCTCAAGTGACTCCAACCCAAGTTGGTTATCTAGTGTGGTCGCAGTTTCCTGTTCGGGTTTATATAGAATCGCCGCAAGCAGTCAATAGTAAACAAGCAGAACAATGGCTCAATACTGTTTTACAAGCAGTTCAAGAGTGGAGTGTTTATTTGCCTTTGGCGATAGTTGAACAACCAAAAGACGCAGATATTACCATTGTGCGGAAAACTCCACCATTGCAAACTTCTCCTAATAGTAAAATACCTCGTGCGCGTTCTGCTCAAACCACTTACGAATTGTACGTTAGCAAAAATAATCTTTTATTTCACCGCTTCACGATTTTGTTGAGTCCTAGCCAAACAGGACAGTATCTCCTTGCAGCAACTCGCCATGAACTTGGTCATACATTAGGAATTTGGGGACATAGTTCGCTACCAACTGACGCGTTATACTTTTCTCAAGTTCGCAATTCGCCGCCGATTTCTCCTAGAGATGTGAATACCCTAAAGCGGGTTTATGAACAGCCAACAAGTTTGGGATGGTCAGTCAGTTATTAACACTCGCTTCTTGTCACAGCTTGATATAGCGTTTCCCGCCTAGGTGAGGTACAAAAAGAAAGAATTAACCGCAGCCTATAGCAGACGGACGCAGATAAATCTGTACCTTAGCTAAATCAGAAAAACTATACATTAGCACGTTTGTCAATAAGCAATTTAACTTAAAATCTTCTCAAAAACCTAGTAGAAAACATAATTTTTGAGGGAGTATCGCTCGTATCTGGCTCAAAGAAAGCTCTCCTTTGCAGGAGCCTGTTGACAGAAGAACAGGAGAAGCACACTCCTATAAGACTGAAGCTTAACCCTCTTTTATCACTTTCGGAAGAGAATAATCTGGGATGCTTCCAGCATAAGACTTTTACCAAAAATCTTGATTTCAGCCATTCTGGAACGAAAATAAACGCTCAAATGCTCGCTCTATCTACAGTTGAAAATTTGGCTCTTATTTTTCTTTTCCCAGACTGACAGAAGAGGGTTAAGCAGCCAGAGGAGGGATTTTTGAGCATTTGTGAGGTGATTCAATGAATTATCTGTGATAACTAACTAAATCCTTGCCTGAGATAGATGCTAAGTAGGTTTTTGAAGAGCTATATCAGTATATATGAAGAATTCGTTTTAGTAATTCTCTTTTTCAAAAATGAAAAGTCTATTACTGCATTTTTCTCGTCATTTTTGCAAAACCACCCTAGATACACAACATACACATATATGATATACAGCCATTGTTCGTGAAGGTTTAACAGTTAGGAGTTGCTGACTCTTCTGAGCTATCACCAGTCACGAGATGTGATGCTTTCTCTGTTTGATGGCATTCGTCTTCTGTATTAGCAAGCTTATGGTAGGTTCCAAATGAGTTGTCTACATTGTTAACTTTTGAAACAACCTAAATACCTGTAGATGCTGATTATGGATTGATGCATAAATGTCTAACAACGCTTCGCATCTTTCATGCATTGTCTTAATGAAGTGTCGGTTCCAACTGTAGCCTGTTGATTCGTTAAATCAAGTGCAATCTATTAACACTTTTTTGTGGGAGTGAGAAAATTATGCATAGTTTAAAGCGTTTGTCAATAGCAAGCACAGCATTGATAGCGTTAGGAATGATAACTGCTACAGTTAGTCCCATATTGATTTCTGCTCCAGTTTCATCTCAAGTGACGGCTCCAACAACAACTCCAGGGACTAACTTTCCTGATGTTGCAGCAGATTACTGGGCACAACCATTTATTCAAGCCCTAGCCGCAAGAAACGTCATTACTGGTTTTCCTGATGGTACTTACAGACCGAATCAACCTGTGACTCGTGCTGAATTTGCAGCCATGATTCAAAAAGCTTTCAACCAAAACCGAGTTCGCCAGTTAAGTCCTGGTGGATTTAAAGATGTTCCTTCTGGCTTTTGGGCTGCTTCTGCAATTACTCAAGCCTATGAAACCGGATTTCTCTCAGGCTATCCAGGGAATTTGTTTCTGCCAAATGAGCAAATTCCCAAGGTGCAGGCGATCGTTGCTTTGACAAGTGGTTTAGGTTTGACTGCTAGCACTGATGCAACCAATACTCTTGGTACCTACTATACAGATGCCAATGCTATCCCAAGCTATGCGGTGAATAATGTGGCAACTGCAACACAAGCTAATCTTGTGGTTAACTATCCAAATGTGAGTGTGCTCAATCCGCTTGTGCCTCTCACTCGTGCAGAAGCAGCAGCACATTTATATCAAGCTTTAGTTAGACTAGGACAAGTGCAACCTCTTCCTAACAATGTTGCCGCTGCTAGTTATATCGTAGGTAGAACCACTGCTAGTACTCCAACTAACACAGACATTGTATCCGTTGCTGCTTCTAGTAGTTCTTTTACAACCCTAACTTCTTTATTGAAGACAGCAGGTCTAGCGGACATTCTACAACAACCAGGTCCGTATACTGTTTTTGCTCCAACCAATGAAGCATTTGCTGCTTTGCCTCAAGAAACCCTACAACGATTACAGCAGCCAGAGAACAGAGAAATACTGATTAAAATTTTGAGATACCATGTGGTATCTGGTGACTTTAATGCTGATAAACTTGTGGCTGGCAATCTCAAAACCGTTGAGGGCTTACCCCTAAACGTTAAAGTCAATGGTGGTAGTAATCAAATTGCAGTGAACAATGCGAGTGTGATTCAGCCAAACATCGAAGCAAGCAACGGTGTGATTCATGCGATTAACCAAGTTCTCATACCGTCTGATGTGAGTCTCAAAACACAGAATGGTGGAGATGATATTACGCCAGGTAGAGCCACTCGTGGTGTTTCCAGCTATATTGGGGTTGGTGGCAATATTGGGTTAGGTGGAGATTCCGCTCTTGCTGAAGGAAACTTTGCAGCCTTCAGTAAAATTGGGTTGACACGAAACATATCGGTGCGACCTTCAGCAGTGTTTGGGGATGATCCTATCGTTCTAGTGCCCATTTCCTTTGACCTGTCGCAACGAGGATCAGGACAAGGGTTTAATATAGCTCCTTACATAGGTGCTGGCGTCGCTATTGAAACGAGCGATGATGCTGATGTTGCTTTCCTTCTCTCTGGCGGTGTAGATGTGCCTTTAGGTAGAAGATTTACATTAACGGGTTCTGTAAATGCAGCTTTCCTAGATGACACTGATGTCGGGCTGATGCTAGGAATTGGCTACAATTTCTAACTCACCAATTTGTCGTCTGCTACAAGCAGCAAGGTGATAGGTTACAGGTTTTTCCCTGTATCCTGTCCCCTCTAAGCTCCCCAACTTAGTGGTACACGTCGTCGCTGTTCCAAAACTTTGGTGTAAAGTTCTTCAAGTCGAGTAATGTTGCCACTGAGAGTATACTGTTCTAATACTCGCTTTCTAGCTTTTTGCCCTAGTAAAGTTGTTAATTCAGGATGATCTTGGAATAGTGGTAAGAGAGTTCTCAATTGAGAGCGTGTTGTTTTTGTGTTAAGAATAACACCAGCTCCTTTCTCCAGGACTTCTCCATCTGCACCGACATCTGTGGCTATACAAGCAAGTCCACAAGCCATTGCTTCTAACAGAGAAAGAGACAATCCCTCTACTAATGAGGGTAAAAGAAATACATCTGCTCCCCGTAAAATTTCGATTCGTCGTTGTTCATCGGCAACAAATCCTAACCAAATAACGTTGTACTCCAAACCGTAAAATGGCTCTAAAGAAGGCTTCAAGGGACCATCGCCAACAACAAGCAATTTGCTATTTGGTCCCATCTGTGCCTGTTTCCAAGCACGGAGGAGGGATTCAACATTTTTTTCTGGAGCAATCCGACCTTGGTAAACAAACAAACGTTCAGATCGAAATTCTTCTTTGACTTCGGAATGACCAGGGGAATATTTCTCAACATCCACACCGTTCGGAATGACAGCGATATTTTTTTCCTGCACACCCATGCGAGCCAATAATTCTCGTTGAATTTGAGAAAATACAATCACGCGATCATAGTTACCCAAAAAGGGTGCGTAGAGTTGATAAGCCAAAAGTTGTGTTCCTGATACCAGTTTTGCACCTTTTCCAGCAAACGGTGTGTGGAAAGTCGCAACCAGAGGCAATTTCAGTTTCTCACAAATTTCGGGTAAAACAAAGTCAAGGGGAGATAGGGTCAGAGAAGCGTGGACCATATCAGGTTTAATGCGTCGCAGCGACTGAGTTAAAACCTTAGTCGCTCTCAAAGTTGGAATTGTGTAAACCTGGGACTTGTAAATGAAGGGTAGGGTGACTTCCTGGCAATTAGGCCAGTCCTCCAGGTCTGATTCTTCTTGTGCGAAGTGGAGAAAGCTAACTTGGTGTCCCCGGTCTAGCAAGGCATTTGTAATTTCTCTACTATAGGTGACATTGCCACAAAAGGGCGATTTTTTTCCAATCCAGGCTATACGCATTCTTTGTTAGCTATCAGGAAAGCGAGTTTATTATATTAGCTTTTTGTCCTTTTTTATTAGTCCTTTGTCTCGCTTTACTTGCTGGTTTTTCACTTAACAAAAACCAAACTGACTGTCACTTTGTAGAAAAGTTATGTACATTTCCACAGGTAGTAGACTTTTGGTTTTGCTTACCTTGCTTTTCAGTTGTTCATTTATATTATTTTATAACAACTTTCCTAGACGTTACATATAACGTCTAGCTAAATTTCAGATTGATCCCCAGCAAGTGTGTGAGAATTTAGTACTGAGGTAAGTCTACCATAAAAACAGAAGTTTTCAGTAAAAAATCGGTTGTAGAAAGCTGAATATTAACTCTTTTTATCTAATAGCTACCTAGAAGAGGTATACCAGGTCAATATACCGCCTGAAAAGACAATCGCAGCTAATACCAAAAACACTATCTGTAATCCGACAAAGGTTTCTGCGACGCCTGCTAGTGCTAAGGGTAAGGACAGAGCAATATTAATCACGTTGTTTTGTAGACCAAAGACTTTGCCACGCATTTCTGGCGGGGTTTCTGTTTGGATAGCTGTCTGCATGGGAATACCCACCAATGCCCCAAAGACACCTAACAGTGTTATGAAAAGCAGGACGATCCATAGTTGTTTAGTAAATATGGATAGACCGATAAGAGATACTGCCATACCGAAACATCCACATAGACTTAACTGGTTATAAGAGAAGCGCTGACCAAATAGACCTAAAAGAGTTGCCCCAAGAGCAATACCAACGCCTCCTGCTGCTAGTAAAAAGCCAAATTGGGAAGCTTTCAAGTTAGGAATTAATTCTGCCATGCGAACGGCTAAAACGGTTAATGCCGCAAATGTAGAGAACAAAATGATAAGTTGGATAAGCGCATTGCGAAGGTTATAATTTTCTTTGAGATAACGGAAACCATCTTGTAAGTCAGTAAAAATGTGAGGCGATTGTTTTTCTGGTTGTTGAGGTTTTTCATGAGTGACAAGCAGCAACAAAATGAGTCCGGCGATCGCATAACTACCACCCACGACAAGTTCTTTGCCTAGTCCATAACTACCACCTAATTGCGACCATAGTTGGTCTGCTAGTCCTAACAATGGCTCTCCCACAGCAAACCCGACGATGACTGACGCCATCATTGTTGTCGTGTACAGTGAGTTTGCCGAAAGTAAATGCTGCTCTTTCACGACCAAAGGAATTGCTGCTTGTTCTGCTGGTGCAAAAAACTGTGTCAGCGTAGAAACCAAGAAAGTCACTCCCAGAAGGATACCAAAACCTACTGGTAACACTCCCACAACTGGTTGCCAATCATGAGTTAACCACAGTATTGGTGGAATTGCTAAAACCAGTATGCCACGCCAAATATTTGTTGCGACCAGCACCGCTTTTTTTGACCAGCGGTCCACAAACACACCGGCGACTGAACCGAAAAGTACTGCGGGAATAGTAAAAGCCATCATCAGCGTTGATACCCAACCACTAATGCTCTGATCGCTTGTTTGAAACTGAGTGTTAATGATGGCTATCATTAAAACTAGATAGACTTTATCTGCCAGTTGACAGAAGACTTGACCACCCCAAAGAGCCAAAAAATTGGGGTTTTTTAGTATCGGCAAAAACCCTTGCTCTTGTTCATCCCCTGATGTCGCTTTTCCACTTGAACCAGATGCTCCTACTATATCTGCTGTTTTCGCTACAGTGGCGCTTGCTGCTTGCGTATTATACTTTAAAGCACTACTTTTACCATTTGCCGAGCTACAGCTTAATTGATTTCCTGCTTTTTGTTCATGGTTAGTAACATCAGTTTTTAGGATTTTCGATGTGTCATTTTTATGATTTCCAGAAAAGTCTTTTCCCATCTCGTGGAAGTGAATATGACTAGGTAAAGACCTTGGAACATTTGAATGATTTGTGACTTTAGGCATTGATGCCTTATTCTGTTTTCTAGTGTAACTTTGTGACAACGGCAGGATTTTTGTATCCAAATCAGACGGTTGCATCATGGTTGGCAGCAAAATAAGAATCTATTAAAGCAGCGGAGCGAATAGGGCGACCAAAGTGATACTGAGTATACTGACGCAAAATTTGCTCAACGGATAACCAGCCATCATTTCTGGCTACATCTTGAATGAACTCTGGTTGCGACAGATCCTGGAGTATAGCAAGTTCTGTCGCATTCAAGCGGCTCGATATGACTGGTATTTCTTGCCGATGAATAACAGTTTGGTAGTTGACAGGTCTTTCTTTAACAGTAGCAGGGGAGTGGTGAAGATGAGGAGGATTTTGCTTCCTCATCTCCACGCCAGTCGCTACCCTTTCCTTCGGAACGCCTAACGGCGAACGGGAAGCCGCCCGGAGGGGGTCTACAAGTTGGGAAACCTGCTCACGGTGCTGGCTCCTCACCTCCTCCTTCAGGCGTTCCCAAGCACTTAGGCAAACTATTCCACCTGTTGGTATGCTAAATCCTACTTGCCAAGTTGGGTCTGTAAAATCTGGTATGAGAGAGTGTCCACTCAGACAACAAATTTGTATTTGGGGAGTGAGTCCAGCCAAAGCTAAAAGGTGAAATACCCCATGAGCCAGATGTGCTATTACGTTTAATTTTTCGGTGCTAGATAAAGCCTCTAAACGACTGAGATGTTCGTTTAGTAACTCATATAATTCTTCTTGGGGTTGCTCGCTTAACGCCTGATATAGTACGATTTCTGCTAAATACTGGCTAGCAGCCAGCTTTCCCAAATCTTTAGCAAGACCGGGATAAGATTTTATCGTTTGCGCTTGAGTGATTTTATCGAGCGATCGCCCTTTGGCAATCAGTAACTCATTGACTACAAACACTCCACTTCTACCACCAAGACTGGAGTTGTGTTTGCGTGAGCCTGGGGCGACTGCTCGAATGAGACCAAACTCTCGTGTCAAAATTGTCACTAGTCTGTCTGATTCTCCCAGAGCCTGAGCTTTAAGATTAATTCCAGTTGCTTTGTACGTTTTACTCATTACTCATTAGTCATTAGTTATTAGTCGTGAGCATTAGCTTTAGACAAAAGACATAGACGCCCTCCGGGCGGCTTCCCGTAGACCCTGTAGGGTGCTGAGCGCAGTCTTTGGGTAGAACAAATGACTACTAACTCTTTTCCAGCCTATCGCGCTGATGAAGCAAATCAATACTGCGAGAAGTCCCTAATCTAGTAGCACCTGCTAAAATTAAGTCTAGAGCTTGGTCGATGCTGCGAATACCTCCTGAGGCTTTAATTCCAACCCTCTCTCGTGCGACTTCTTTCAAAAGCCGGACATCCTCTACTGTGACACCGCCATTCCAACCAGTACTCGTTTTGAGAAATGCGGCTCCAGCATCCATACAGACTTCTGCGGCGAGTCTTTTTTCCGCATCCGTCAGGAGGTTAGTTTCTAAGATAACCTTTACCGTTTGCCCAGTCTCTTCACATATTTCGGCAATTTCCTGGTGTATGTTGTCAGTTTTGCCTGATTTTAACCAGCCCAAGTTTATAACCACATCTAACTCTGTGGCACCATTTTCCACTGCTTCTTGAGCTTCATACAACTTCGTCGCCGAAGTCGTCGCCCCAGTAGGAAAGCCAATGACTGTACAAACTTTGGGTTTTCTACCGTGGAGAAGTTCTGCGGCTTGCTTCACATGAGTCGGGTAGACACAAACCGCCGCAAAATGAAATCTGTCTGCTTCTTCACACCATTGTTCAACTTCCTTTGAGGTAGCTGTTGGTATGAGCAGGGCGTGATCTATAAATGGCGAAATATCAATGTCTGTATAGTCTGCTGCCATCGCCTCTTTTGCCAATGATTAATTATTAACCTTTATAAAAAAATTTAAAACTATTTGGATAAATTAAATCATAAATTTTTAAGTTTTTTATCTGAACTTTATCAGCACCAATCATACCTCTACAGACAAAACCCGCCTGAACAGCTTTAGGAAAGTTGAGTCTGTATCGGCGGACTTTGTTTGTGTAGCTTTGATTTCCAGCTTACCAAGGCTAAGCGGTTATCTCAGATTCGATAAGTTGTGACTGCTGTGCTTGTGGCGTTAAATGCTTCACACCTTGCTTGACAAAACTTTGTAATAAACCCATTTGCTGGTTCTGTTGAAATACGCTTTGCAAAGTTTGCCGTAACTTGTCGAGATTTAAAGCTGTTCCAGAATGAATAGCGACTTCCTGCTGTTGAAAATATTCGACTAGACTCAAACCTGCTATGCGAGTCAGATAAGCTGCACTGACTCCCTGCACCAAGCCACCAGCAACAAAGGTGATAGCGTTACTTTTGAGCACTGTACTTATTGCTTTGGAAGACAGTTCCACCAAACCCAGTTTCAGCATTAAACCTCCCATTGTTCCAGCAACAGTTTGCGCTTGTTCCAAGGAAAATTTTTGCTGATAGATACCACCCAAATCCATAACCATTTGGGCATTAATTGCCGCTGTTGCTAGGATATCAAGCGCTGGTACTGGGTTGGCAAATGCAGCAGCAGCAGCGATCCACTGGTATTGTTCAATAACTGGGACAGCGCGATCGCGTCTAGTTCCATTCAGCAAGTTTTTCGCTTCAGCTTTCAGCAATAAGGCTTTCCTCATTGTAGTTGCCCATACCAACTGCTGTCCTTGCTGTGTCAACATTTCACCCAACTGCTGCGTCAACTGTTGAATGTCTGGTGCTGGTACCTCCAGCCACTCTTGCACACAACCATCTTCTTGATGCTTGCGTACTTTAATCGGACTGGGAGACGCTGCGATCGCCACGACAATTGAGGGTATCCGATGTTTCAGCGACTGCAATACACTCACGCGTTCATCTGGCAAATACTGGTCTTGTTTATTAAAAACCAGAATTGTGCTTTGATTAACTACTTTTAGCTGTTGTAAGCTCTGAAATTCAGAATCTGTTAAATCACCATTGTCAGGAACAAGACAACATCAGATTTGTTTGCTTGTGTCAAAACATCAGCGTCTGACTTTTCGCCTGCTTCTACAAACAAAGGTGGTGTTTCTTGAAATTGTACGGAATTCTGGCACCAAGTAGATTTTAAGACTTCAATCAAGGTCGTTTTACCTACCGATTTGCCACCAGTGACAGCAGCAATCATCTCTTGTCTATCCAACTCAGCCGTCAGATGGGTAACTTGTTCTCGCAATGTCTCTACAGTTTGATGATTTTCTGTTTCTTGTGCGAGTTGGTTAACCACGGCTTCAGCTTTAGTAATGGTACCTTCCACTGTTGCACGATCTACAGGGGCACTATTTAGCAGTTGAGAACTATCTTGAGTACGATTTAACTTTAATAACCACAAACCGCCACCAAGGGCTAACAGACTCAATAAACTAAATTCACCCACCTGCACCATTGAATCGTGCAAATTTTGTAACATCCACAAAGAAAAGGACAGTCCCAATCCTCCCACTAAAATCGGTCGCTGCAACTTCACAACTATGATTCTCCGCGCTATGCTGGTTTCTTTTTCAGGATATATCAAAACCCCACTTCTCCGAATCCAATTGGCGGATGCACAATATTTTCTTTACATACGGTCGTTTTTAGGGAACAAGTAGCTCGTGACGCCAATGATTGTTGGTGTATAAATAGCAATGCCTTTGATGAAGGCGAAGATTATCAATGTAAAGAGCCTCAATCCAGCTAGCTTTACAGTAAAAGCCTCTCAAGTGCTGTGGAGGTGGAACATCTTGCTCGTTGGGATATTTCGTCTTCAGGTTGTTTATGGATGAGAGCAGCACCTGGTGGTTTTGCAGCTTTGAACCAAGTGGCTGACACTCCTGGTAGAAACGATCAAGGAGCTTGAATAAGTAGGGAGCGCGCAACCAGCTTTCTTCGACTAGGGCTTGAGGCATAATCTCTAACTCTCCCCGAATTCTATACTGTCGTGCTACGCTAGGCCACCAGAGTAATAGTTCATAGGCAGGACTATGCAGGAGTTCTTGCCATTTCCCACTTTGCTCACTGCAATGAAGTTCAAACGAACGCCCAGAGATTCCATTAAGATTCATAACGCGTGTTCTTGGAGATCCATCAACTGCTACGGTTGCAAGAGAGCACACGGAGGCACAAATGTCATCTAGGGCAAAGGCTCGTTGGCGTGAGCTAACTATCTCTGAAATGGGGTCAACATTATCCTCTGTCATCGGCGCGAGTACATCCTGTTTGTGACAAGTTAAGATTGCACTCATTTTTCAAAAACAAAACCCCACAGATTTTTACAATTGCAGGGTTTTGTCTTTATTTACATTTGGTGGCGGGAAGTGGATTTGAACCACTGACCTTCGGGTTATGAGCCCGACGAGCTACCAGGCTGCTCTATCCCGCGTCGTCTTTTCACTTTCCTCAGTATAACAACAAAGTCAGAAATTTGGCAACTATAAAATCGATAATTCTCCAATAACTTCTAAACGCTTGTATTTACCGAGGTTCATAAATGTTTCTGACAACGCTTCGGCAACGCTGGGATTAATCCAGCCCAACTGCTTGAGTAAGTGAATGGCGACGGCATATTTTGCTCGCTTTGCTCCATCCATAACTTTAATTGCTAATCCCATGCCCTCACCCAATCTGGCAATGCACTGTACTCCTTCAGCACCAGTTTTACTGACGAGTTCTCCAGGGGCTAAACGCATCAGTTCCGTATCAAATTCTCCAACTCCAGCCACCATCACTGGGTGATGAGTCATAGCACGGACAATACGCTCCATGTCCAAACTGCTACGAGAAGCAAGCTGAGCATACAATGACGCCATTTGACCGAGTTGCATCAAATATGTGGGTGCGCCACAGTCATCATGAGCGCTGATGAATTCCTCTGCTGGCATTCGCAGTAATTCTGATACTTTGGCTAGAATCAGCTGCTGCACTGGGTGTTTGCGCTGTAAGTAGTTATTTAACGACCAATTGCATTGTTGACAAACGGCTAGCATCCCTGCGTGTTTACCAGAGCAATTGTATTCCAAACGACTGCGCTTACCTTCTGGAATTGGACATTGGAGTGCTGAAGGGTCTACATCAGCTCGCCAGAGTATATTAAATACCTGTCTGACTTGCTCTATTGTTCCTTTATGGGAACTTGTGATAATCGCTAGGTCTTTATCGCTCAGGTTGTAGCGTTCTAAAGTCCCTGTGCTGGTTACAGCAAGTGCCTGAAATGGTTTGAGTGCGGAACGGATAAATGTGGCAGTTTCGGCGTTTCCAGCAACGGAAAGCACGCGCCCCCGTTCGTCACACACGGCAGCTTGGACGGTATGCTTTGATTCTATAATGCCTTCACGCAGTAACCTGGCTTCTAATGCGGCGGCTTGTGTTCGTTTTCCCATTGTCATGGGTTAAAATTTACCACCTTTTTGAGTTATGAGTTATCAGTTTTCAGTTAGGAGTTAGGAGCTATTACCGATTACCTCTTAACTCCTAACTTCTAACTATTTACACTAGATGCCAAACTATCGTACCAGCAACGAACAACACAGCCAAGCCACCAAAGGTAATTTGCAGCCGACTAATAATTGGTTTTATGGAGTAAGAAACAATGAGGCGATCGCGTGTCAGTACTTCCTGTGGTTTCATCCAAGTTTGACCGTCATACCATCCTGACTCTTCATAAAAGATGATTGGACTCATCAGGCGATCGCGAATATAAGACCAACCCAAATATAACCGTACTAGTACAAGTACGATCCCCACACTTGCTCCTGCTAAACTACACAGAATAAACTGTGCAGTTTGCTTGTGTGGGGGAAAGCTTGCTGCTGCGACTGGTCCTGCTATCAACCACCAGATTCCCCAAATCCACGCGATTTTTGTGATATATCCACGCCAATTTAGGGTACAGTCACGAAACAGCCAGGAGGATTTTAACTCTTCGTACTCATTGAGTGGTTGCTGTTCAGTGGGAACTGGGCAATTTGAGACCGAAGATTTGATCATGTTGGTTTACCCTCAGCATCTACGGAAGTTGAAAACTCGATACATTCCGCATGTCCCCAGAACGCTTCTAGATTATAAAACTCCCGTTCATGAGGCAACATGATGTGAACAATGACTTCACCATAATCTTGTACTATCCAACTTGCTTCAGATTTTCCCTCTACTCGCAGGGGACGCCTTTGCGACTCTTGTTTGACTTTTTCTTCAATTGCGTCGGCGATCGCTCTAACCTGTACCCTTGAATAGCCCGTCACCACCACAAAGTAATCTGCCAGGTAACAGACCTCTGCTACCCTTAGGAGTAGAATATCACCTGCTTTGCGGTCTGATGCCGCTTCGGCGACTTTTAATGCTATTTTTCCACTCACATCGTTGGTATCAACCAGTGAGCTTCCTACCAGATTGTTTGTCACTGCGACTGATTGTCTTGGGAAATTGGCTTGGAAATAGTCAGACATTAAACCTCAGCTGCTGTATTTTTTTGTAATAATTTTTTACAATGACTGACGCACAACTTATCGAATTGCAACTGCGAGAATCGGTTTTTTTGAATACTAACAAAAAAAACAGGTGTCTATACGGTTTGTTGTACAATCGGTTGTTTGGCTTTCCACCTTTGTAGGAACCAGTTGCGCGTAAATATGACTCGCGGATGAACCAAACAAGAACTCTCGATCAAGAATTTGAGAGTATAGTCACAGGTCAAAGCGACAGCCTGATTAATATTTTGACAGCTAATTTGTCTTAATACTTGCAACTGGGGGGTGTCGCCTCGTCCTGGCTCTATACTATCTGCTAAAAATACGATACTACATAGCAGACTCATACCTGGTCTACCTAAAGTGTGGTTGGCAATAGCTTGTAAAATTTCTTCATCATCTACACCAAATGTCTCTCTTGCGACAATAGCACTGACATCTGCATGCAATAAATGGGGATTTGCTACCATCACTTCATCTACTTCCAATCCCTCTTTCTGTGCCATTTGCAAAAGTTTCTGTGGCTGAAAATATTTTGCTAAATCGTGCATTAACCCTGCCATTGCAGCTTTTTCTCGAGTCACTTTGTAATGATCCGCGAGATCCATTGCCATTTGCTCAACCCTGAGAATGTGTTTCACTCTGGGAACTGGAACATTCTCGCTCAACCAGGCTAAGACTTTTTCGCGCATAGCTGTACTCTTACAATGAAGGCGTGTGGCAGGAATAGAGTTTAGTGGTAAATATATAATTTTATTCTAACGAAGTTTCACTCCAGATTCTTTAGCTCTTAGGAGGACGTGTTTTTCAGAAAACATATTAACTAATGGCTCAATTGCTGAAGCTTCAGCCATCACTGAGTAGAACAGAGACTCGTACTGAGTTAATGCTTGTTCAAAAGCATATTGCTCAACGGCAAATTGGCGACTACTATACCCTAAAGTTTTGACTTTTTCTGGGTGATTGTACAAATCCAAAATTGCTTTTGCTAGAGCTTTGGGTTTTTCTGGAGGAACAACAATTCCACCACCACTTTGTTCGATAGCTCTTGCTGCTGTACCATTACCAGGAACAGATCCGACTAATGCCCGACCACTGCCGAGCAATATTTGGATTTTTGATGGCATATTGAAAGATATGACATTTTTCTTTTGCACGACCAAACCAACATCCGCAGCTGCCAACATTTCTGGCAAACTTTCGCGGGGTTGAAAAGGTACTAGCAAAACGTTATCTGCTCCGCATTCGTTGCAAGCCATTTGCAATCGTTGCAAACCTTTTGCTTCCCCTACAATGACAAAGGTCATATCTGGGATATGCCGTAATAAAGAAGCTGCTTTAACAACGGTTTCTAAACCTTGAGTAAGGGCAATATTGCCAGAGTATAGCACCACAAATTTGCCATCTAGGTTATAAGCTGCTCTGAAAGCGTTATTTTCTTTTGGTAGAGGTCGGATGAAATTGACATCGACCCAATTAGGAATTTGGACAATTTTGCTAGGTGCTACACCCTTTCTGTGCAAATGTTCTACAAACCCATCAGCAATCACACTAATTTTCGTCGCACTGCGGTAAGCGAATTTTTCTAACGCTGCAAAAACTTTAATGACCCATTTGTTCTTCAATAAACCAAGGTGTACCGCAGCTTCTGGCAATATATCTTGAAGATTTAAGACGACAGGACAGTTGTGGAGCCATCCTAAAAGGGCGCTTGGTAAGCAAACGGGTAGGGATGGTGAGGTTGAGAGAATGACATCTGGACGCCAACCTCGCAGGGCTGGAAGAAAGCTTGTCACTACGAAACTCGCATCTAGGAGTAATCGGTCTATTAAGTTGGGTTGCGGACGAATCCAAACATAACTGCGCTGGATTTGAACCCCATTCTTGTACTCAGTCACATACCACTTACCCCGATAACTCTCGTATATCCGACGCTCTGGATAGTTGGGCATAGCAGTCACTACGCGTACTTGATGTCCACGCTTGACCAATCCCTCTGCTAATTCAGTCATCAAAGGAGCAATGCCTATTGGTTCTGGGTAGTAGTTGTAAGAGTAAATCAAAATACGCATAGCAAATTAGTTTGAGTCTGAACAACCCCGGTGTCTTTGTCTATGACAACATTTGTTGCCAACCTTATTCCGCACTTGTGCGAGTTTATATATGCATTTTCTCCTCAAATGCCGTGTATATCAGTCATTTTTCATTGAAGATTGAGTAAAGTCTGATGCAACTTTTGATGAGTGGGGTTAGTATTTCTATGACTCGTCAATAGCTATATAAAATTCTTGTATCATGAAAATCACATAAGTAATTATTCTATTACTTATTGTTATATTAAAATACCTAACAAGTTTAATTTGCGTATACTATCAGTAGATTTATGACAATAAAAAACCTGGCATGAGTGCCAGGAAATTAAATCTTAGTTCTTTAAATTTTGTCGTGAAGAAGTCAAGTGGCTTGACGACAGTCTGACTTTTTTACAACCCTAAAAATACATTTAGACAGCGCCACTGTTTTTCTTGAATAAGATAGCGACTGTTTTAAAAATTAACTTCAAATCGTACATTAAGTTCCAGTTTTTTTGATACTGTAAATCTAGGCGAATAACGTCCTCAAATTTACGGATAGTAGACCGTCCATTCACCTGCCATTCTCCGGTCATTCCTGGTTTCACATCCAAACGTTGCCACTCTGGAACTTCATAGCGCTCTACTTCATCTGGTGTCGGGGGTCTGGTGCCTACTAAACTCATCTCTCCTTTTAAAACATTCCAAAATTGGGGTAGTTCATCTAAGCTGGTTTGACGCAAAAAGCCCCCAACTTTAGTAATTCGTGGGTCGTTGTCTATCTTGAAAAATGCACCTTGAACCTGATTCTGTTTTTCTAGTTCGGCTTTTTTAGCTTCTGCATCAATATACATTGAGCGGAATTTCCAAATCCGAAAGCGTCTACCCATCCAACCACAACGGACTTGACTGAACAAAATTGGACCGGGACTATCGAGTCTAATAGCAGTAGCAATAGGGATAAACAAAATTCCTGTAATAATCAAACCGACTAGTGATCCAACTACATCTATAAACCGTTTCGTCCAAGAACGAACAGAAGGATGTGTCGTTGGTAGTTCTTCTGATTGACTCTTTGATGGTGTTTCCCCTTGAGACTCAATAGAAAAAACTTTATCCAGTCCAGTCAGGTTAAGGACTGAGATAACCTGAGGGGTCACATTCCGTAGTATAAATTCTATATTTTTTTCCTGAGCAATTTTCAAATTACTGACCAAGGCACCTAAACCACTACTATCCATAAAAGTCGTTTGGTGAAAGTCAATGATAATTTGTTTTGTATCGGGATTTGTCTGAGTTATTTCTTGGCAGGTTTGCTTAAAGGCTACAGCCTCAAGCACGCTCAACCGCGCGGGTACCTGCACAATCGTCGTATCATTTGAGAAGGTCACCGGAAAATTTACCTCTTTGGGTTGGCTAGTCATGAAACCCTGCACTTTCGTTGCCATGTCAATATAATCTGCCAAACACTATTTAGTCCAAGCGAATCGATAGTTACTTCGGTTAAGAGTGAATATCGTCACCTGACGATTCACAATAGAACAAGAAGCTAACTAAAGTTTGAAGTGTCAAATGATGATGTATGTCAAGAAAGGATAAAGGGTAAGAAATTAAAGTATTTCATATTTTATTCTTGACTTTCTACTTTATATTTCTCACTTTTGCCGTATCTTCATACTTTATACTTCATACTTCATACTTCTTTAGTGAAAAGCATTCTTGCTTTTGTGCCAAAGTAGCACATACTTGTTGCTATCATCACATGACTGTTAAGACTACTGTTACACCTACCGCACGCCTGATAGAGGTCTTTTCCGCCATACAAGGGGAAGGACTGAATGTGGGAACACGTCAGATTTTCATTCGCTTTGCTCTTTGTGATTTGCGCTGTCACTTTTGCGATAGTACACATACTTGGAATGCACCCGCTACTTGTAGGATAGAGCAAACCCCTGGATTACGTGATTTTGAAATTTACTCGAATCCTGTTTCGTTACCCATGTTACTAGAATGGGTTGAGCGGCAAAATCTGCCTTGTCTACACGATACCATTAGCTTAACGGGCGGTGAACCACTTCTACACACCCCTTTCTTGGTAGAATTTTTACCCCAAGTACGCTCAATGACAAGTTTACCTATATACTTGGAAACTGGTGGACATCGCCCAGAACAACTAAATACCATACTACCCTACATAGACTCTGTGGGAATGGATTTCAAACTGCCTAGTACAAGTGGCGAAAATCGTTGGCGAGAACACGCAGAATTTCTCCAGCTTTGTTGGACATCACAAGTGGAAGTTTTTATCAAAATAATTGTTTCTCAAACAACAGATCCCACTGAGTTAGAACATTCAGCTCAATTGGTAGCATCTATCAATCCATCTATCCCAGTATTTCTACAACCTGTCACACCATTAGATGATCCCGTTTCGTTCAAGCAACCGCCTGTGCTTGCTCCCTCTCCCAGTCAAGTCTTAAATTGGCAAGCTATGATGAAGCGTTCTGTTAAGTATGTACGTGTTGTTCCTCAAACCCATAAAATACTGAATCAACTTTAACCTTTGACGCATTATCCCCTACAAATCTGTGGTCCTTGTTTTTGTTGATTAATGGGAGTAGTCAGGGATCACAGATTTTTTACGTGTAAGACACTGTGACAGTAAAAATGTGAACGCGTTAGTCATTAGTCATCAATTGTCCTATTCACCACTAACTACCAATCACTTTATGAAAGTATTATCAAGCAAAAATCCAATAGTATAAATTTTTGATGTCAAAAATATAACATCACTAGAAGTTAACTTATTCTTAATACGAAAGTCAGATGCTGAAAAAAGTTATTCGTCATTCTTTCGTATCTTACACATGATTCAAGCAAGACACTTGTTTTCACTCCTTAGCTGCTCGTTGATAATGTCCTCTGTAACTCTTACAGGATACACAACATCAGCATATGGTATTTCTTTGACCAATACCCTCTCTATCCCTGGTGAAAGTACAGATTTATACCCTTCTAGTGGCAACAGCGCCAATGTCAATCGTTTGGGATTTTTCTCAGAGATCTACTATGACCGCTTCAATAATGTATACTACGCGTTGAGCGATCGCGGTCCTGGTGGTGGCAAAATCTCATACAATACACGAGTGCAGAAATTTTCTTTAGATGTTGATCCCAAGACAGGGGCAATTGCCAACTTTAAAGTACTAAAAACGATTGCATTCACAAAAGATGGTCAAAATTTTAATGGATTAAACCCCACGTTGCTCAATGGCGATGCAAGGAACCTTGGTTTGAGTTTCGATCCAGAGGGGTTTGCTGTTGGTCCTAATGGTCATTTCTACGTTTCTGATGAGTATGGTCCCTCTATCTATGAATTCAAACCAGATGGATCATTTTTACGAGCGTTTACCATCCCAGAGAATTTAATTCCCAAAGAAGCTAATGGCAATGCTAACTATGCCGATGCTCGTCCAACCATTACCACTGGACGCCAAGATAATCGAGGATTTGAAGGGTTGACTCTCAGCCCAGATGGTCGCAAACTCTATGCTATGCTACAAGATCCCTTGGTGAACGAGGGTTCACCAGATGGGCGGCGCAGTCGCAATTTGAGGATAGTAGAATTTGAGACAAAAACCGGCAAAAGTACGGCCCAATATATCTATCAGTTAGAAAGTTTAGCAGAAATTAATGAGCGTATTTCTGGAGAAGATGATGATTTTGGGGCAAATTCTCAAGGGCGTAACATTGGTATCAGTTCTATTACTGCTCTCAATGATAAAGAATTCTTAGTTTTAGAAAGAGATAATCGCGGGTTTGGGGTGGATGCACTGAATGAATTAGTGAGTGATCCTACCGAGACACCACCACCTGTAGCGAGTAAGCGAGTCTACAAAATCGATCTAACGGATGCAACCGATGTCAGCGGGATCAGTTTGGCACAAGACACCAACACACTACCCGCAAGTGTCAACCCAGTTAGTAAATCTTTATTTCTGGATATTGCTGCAGCTTTGAGTCCTCAGAATCCAGGTGATTGGACAAAGATAGCAGAAAAAATGGAGGGTCTTGTGATTGGTCCTCGACTCAAGGACGGTTCCTACGCGCTCCTAATTGGTACTGACAATGATTTTAGTGTGACTCAAGAAGACGATTCCACCACTCAGTTTGATATTTGTACGAGTACCGATGGTAGCGTCTATAGCAAGAGAGCTATTGACAGTGGATGCCCAGATGGTCAAAAGTTAATTCCTGGGTTCCTTTACTCATTCAAGGTGAGTCCGACTGAACTTGGTAAATTTGTCGCACCAAAGAATCCTAGAACCAACGTTAACTGCTGGGCTAATGTTACTCAGTCCAACGGTTCATCGCAGAAACGGCGATGTCATCGTTAAATCAGTACACAGTACACAGTTATCAAATCATTATTCATTGACAACTGATCACTGATTGGTGGTAACTGGTAACTGATAACTGTTAAAATCCGCCCTCATCCATATTCTTAGATTTCGCTTTTGCCTTATTGGCACTACGCTTAAGAGCAGAAAGCCGTGCTTCGTATTTAGACCGCTGGCGTTTGCTGGGTGTTGTGTCAATAAGAGTTTTCAAGGCGCTCCCTAGACTTTTGTAGGCATTAGGGAGAGTATAACCGAAACGAGTTGCTAGGGCGATCGCCTTATCATCGGCATCCACTAATTCTTTTAATTGCTTTTCGCCATTATTCTTTTGATAAAGTCGCCAGCCGGAAACTCCGCATAGAGCTACAGCTAATATTAGCAACAATCCATCTTGTACCCACAACTCACCGACAGCACCGCCTAAACCAATCGCCAGAGCCGCCATTTCCCAACCATCTTTGGGAATTGTGTCATTTTGAACGCGGGCTACTTCGTGCCAAAATAATAAATTACGCTGATCCATCGCCAGTGAATCCCATTTTGCCAAGTCGATTTGAATTTCGACTTGGTCTTTGCCAATTTCTTCGCACCGGATCATAGGTGGATTAACCTCAGTCGTACCTTCAACCGTGACCCAGCTCTGCAATTCCGGTGGTAGTAAGCCCTTTAACCGCCGTAGTTCACTCATTTCTGCTTTAGCAGAGGAGGTTACATAGGATGTCATAATATCCAGCCCTAGAAAACTTCAGTATATTGAGGGTATCACTTTGGAGTATAGCGATTTCACTGGCGATTCGGCTCATTCGCCAGGAAAACTTCCCCTTCTTTTACGGGCTTCCATCGCCTTTTCTAAAAGTTCTAGCAATCCAGGAGCCTGTTCTTGAATGCTGAGTAAAATTCTCTCACCAAGTTCTACATTCCCTGGGTCACGACCTGTTTCCATCACCGCGATCAGACGGGGTATAGCCACAGAATCAACAAGCTGAATTAACCCATGTAAACAACGGTTAAATTGCTTTTCCGTGATAATCGAGTCTTCTACGGGAAACTCAATTATCGCACGGATTTCTCCATCTGATGGATCATACTCCCATTGCAGCATTTTGGTTTCCCAGGAAATAGAAAGCATCGTCTGAAGAATCGCAGCTTTATAAGGATGATTACTCACCCCTGCAAGCACTTGGGGTGCAAATAGTCGGAAAAATTTTCCTCCCTCGTCCAGCTGGACAACAATCAAGAAGTCTTCAACGTTATCACTTTCTACACCTGTGACAAGACGTTCTGCTTCTTCGTCAATACGGTAATCCCAACCCAAGTTGTCTAAGTAATAAGCAATCTGTTGCAGATTTACTGCCATAAAAGCCTCATATGTTAACAGAGCGGCTGTTATCAGACCTAGTTTAACCTGCCAGGGGTAGGAGCATAGAATGCCATTGCTACCTTCTTTTCTCTTATCTTCTGTTATCCACGTACAAATTTTTTGTCAAAAAAATGACTTTAAACGTACAAATTGATGACTTCCTAGCGTTACCCTAAGCCATTAGGTTTGTGGGTTCAAACAGTACACAGTGAAACCAGCGCAGCAGGTGGGTTTCCCGCGTCCTGGCGACTAGAGCATCAGTCCAGTAATCCCAAAAACCTGGTAACTTTATCGTTGACTCAACGAAAAATTAGTCCTTTCAACGACAGAAACCGGGTTTTTTAGCCCTCCTGCTTGACTAATGGACCGATGCTCTAGCAAACCCGTTAGGCGCAGCCGTGGCGTCAGCCATAGAATTATCAAGCAACTGTGTACTGTGTACTGATAACTGGTTGATAGTTATTGATTTCAATACGTCCAATAGCAGATTCAAATAAAGTATGGCTTGTACTAAAAAAAATAGTGACTTTAATCTATATAAATATGTCAAATATATCTGACTATTCCACAACAAAAGCAGCCATCATTCAACAAGTCAACTCAACTGAGGAAACTCTACCAATAAGAAATGATGCTTGTCGATCAAAAATTTTTCTTCATCCACATCCAACTTCAAAAATTTGCCTTTTTTTTCATGGATTTACTGCTGGTCCTTATCAGTATGAACCAATAGGACAAAAACTATTTGACGCTGGTTACAATGTTTTGGTGCCCTTACAGCCAGGTCACGGAGTCGCCGGAAATTGGAATGGAGATAATCCTCCTCCTCTACCAACCGAACGCGAAATTTATCAAGAGTTTGCACTTTCGTGGTTGAAGGTTGCACAAAGTTTAGGACAGCAAGTGATAGTTGGTGGGTTATCCACAGGTGGAAATTTGGCAGCTTGGTTAGCCTTGGAACATCCTCAATCAATTGAGAAAGCTTTATTATTTGCTCCTTACATAAGCGGTAATAATGCAATTGTAAATTTTATTGTGGAAGTTCTTCCAATTTATTATGAATGGCTTAATAAAGAGCATCCAGCCAATTTTGGCTATGAGGGCTTCCGCATTCCTGCACTGCGCATTTTTTTAGATATGGGTCAAGAAATTATTGAGAGAGTGAAAAATAATTTAGCAGTGCCTATGTTTACTATTTATAGTGAGAACGACCAAGCCATTAACCACAGTGAATTGCAAGATTTTTCTAAAGCTACAATTGAACAGCAGGCAAAATCTTGGTATCACAGCTTTGATAAAATCTTTGAAATTCCACACACCATGATGACAAAAGCTGAGGGAAATCAATATCAAGACCTACTTAGTACTGTAGCTAAAGCTTATATTGAAAGTGATATTACCTGGGCTGAAGTTATGGAAATAGGTTATCAGATACTACAGGGAAAAACTTTTGATATTGTGACTCAAGAGCTAAACTTAACAGAAAGAGTTTACCCAGATTTATCGGTTATGTTGGCAGTGATGGATAAGAAAATAATTATTGATTCTTTCTCTTTGAAAAACTCAGCCTGTTATTGAAACCAATAATAGTAAATGTTCCCATTTATTGGGCAGATATTTTAATTGACTTCAAAATGCCATTTTCTACTTGATTAATTGCTACCATGATGCCATTTTCTGGGTTTTCTAGCAGAGAAAATTTGACTTGTTTCAAATAATCGTAAATAGCCTCTCGTAATCTTGGTTTTTCGACCGCAACTGTATGATGATAATCCCAAACATCCCAAATTATTATACCTACACCTACAATAGGATCTAATAACTGTGCTCCAATTTTTCCAGCCACGACACCACCAGTCTTTGCTGCCATTTTTGCACCAGCTTTTCCAGCAAAGGATACGGCAACTTTACTTCCTACCTTTGTCACTGTTGGAATCATTGCTTTTGCAAGTAGGTAAGTACTTCCACCAGTCAAAACCTTCAATGATATATTAGAAATATTTCCTTCCATATCATTGATAGTCACCGCAATATCACCAAGATAACGTTCCCAATCTCCCTGGGGAATCTTATAACTGCTTTGAATATTAGAAATATTTTTACCCAATTCTGCAAGATATAAATTGATACTATCTCTTGTGATTTTCTCAAATTCCATCTGTGCAATTTTAGGTCTGAGGACACGCTTAGCAAATTCTGTTTGAAAATCCTCAGTCAATTTTTCAGCTACTGCTTGTCCTGGAGAAGGTTTCTTTTCATTTGTCCAATGAATAACTGCTGAATGTAACCACAGAAAAGGAGCGCTTAGCTCCATCTTCTTTTGATTGAAGTAATTAAAATACCAATCAAAAAAACTATCATCAACACGCGTCATCAATTCTTCAACCCATTTATCTAATTGTTCTGAAGCAAAAGTCTCTGATTGAGAATGTGCATTTGTCAGAGCAGTAACGAGTGCTTGGTCAATATCTTTGGGTATTTGTGGGACGACTACACTCACTTCTTGATTCGGATTCTTACTTGAATCTCCTAGTTTTTCAGGAGATGAACCTGTTATTAAAGCTTTACCTAGTAAGGGAATCAGAACAATGATAATGACAACAGCCCATATAAAGGGAGTTATTGACTTAATAAACTCGCTCCAAGCTGTAATGCGCTCCGTCTTTTGTTTAAAAGATACTTTTTCTTCTACTTCCTGAGAATTTTGTTTAGCATCAGCTGATGTCGTTGGTTCTTGAGCAGAAGTAGACTCTAAATCCTGCTGTTGCTCATGTCTCATAGTATTTGGGCTAATATACTATCTTCTTATCTAACTTAAAATAGCTTTTGTTGTGAAGTGGTTACCTTCTTTTTGCTAAAAAGCAACTTATTAACTCAATACTACTCGGTTAAGCCCTTTTGGGACACCATAGACAACGAAATTTCAATAGTTTCAGCACTACCTGATTTGCTTAACCGAACAGTATTGCTTATAAACTGATACAGTACCGCCCTGTGAAGGGCCGCCAGTAGTACAGCAATGACAAGTGACGATACAATAGCTAAAATATTTTTTGCAAGAATGTCAATCAGTAAACCTTTTTTTGGTGATTGAATGGAAAAGCTTGATATTATTGCTCTTTTTTCTGGTTGTGGGGGACTCGATTTAGGTTTTTCCCAAGCAGGGTTTAATGTTGTATGGGCGAACGAATTTGATAAAGACATTTGGGAGACTTATAAAAGAAATCATCCAAATACTTTTCTTGACAAACGGGATATTAGAAAAATTCCTTTGACAGAGATACCAAATTGTGTAGGTATTATCGGTGGACCACCTTGTCAAAGCTGGAGTGAAGCTGGTGCTCAAAAGGGCATTGACGACGAACGGGGTCAGCTTTTTTTTGATTACATTCGTGTTTTGAAAGAAAAACAACCTTTATTCTTTTTAGCTGAAAATGTTTCTGGCATGCTGCATAAAAAACATTCTCAAGCAATAGTAAACATAATAGCTGCTTTTGAAGAAGCTGGTTACAATGTTTATTATAAGTTGCTAAATGCATTAAATTACAATGTTCCTCAAGATAGAAAGCGAGTCATTTTTATTGGCTACCATGTTGATTTAGGAAAGGAATTTGACTTTGATATAATTGCTCGGAAACATCCTATTCCTACATTAAGACAAGCCATATGGGATTTAAAAGATTTAGCATTACCTGCTAAAGAGAAAAATCAAACAAACTCAAAATATTGTTTCATTCCTAACCATGAGTATATGCTAGGAGGATTTTCCAGCATATATATGTCAAGAAACCGAGTTCGTCTTTGGGATGAACCCTCCTTTACAATTCAAGCTAATGGTCGTCATGCCCCAATTCACCCACAAGCAAGTAAAATGATTCATATTGGAAAAGACAAGTGGATTTTTGACTCCAATTCACCGCATACTTATAGAAGATTATCTATTAGAGAATGTGCAAGAATTCAAACTTTTCCTGATAATTTTATCTTTTACTATGACAATTTATCTCCCGCATACAAAATGATTGGTAATGCTGTGCCTGTTAATTTTAGCTATGCTTTGGCACAAACCATAAAGGAAGATTTATTAAATTACATTCAGATAAAAAAACACAAAAAAGAAGACTTTTCCGGCACAGCTTAGTCTCAAGCTAATTTAAAGTTTGGAAGTCTATCAAAAAATGACAAATATTCTTCAAGCGATACAAAATATTAGTAACTCTAGTGATAACAAAATTACGAATATAACTAGTTTTTATCGCAGTCTAAATAGGATTAATGCTGTAGGAGATCCTCTAGAAGCTTTTATTAAAGATATGTTTGCTAATACACTAAATATTAGCGATGAAAATAGAAAAAATGAGGTGTATCAACAAAAATTCTCCTATTTCGGCAATCAAAATAATCCTCCAGATTTAATGATAATTAATGGAGATGCCATAGAAATCAAAAAAATAGGTTCAGAAAATTCTCAAATTGCATTAAATAGTTCTTATCCATCAGCAAAATTGTTTGCCAATAGTCCAATGATAACATCTACCTGTCGTCAATGTGAAGATTGGGTCGAAAAAGATATCATCTATGCTATTGGTACTATCAACAAGAATAATCAAATAACTTTATTGTGGTTTATTTATGGTGATTGTTATGCTGCTAATAGAGAAGTTTATGAGAGAATTAGAAATACAATGGCTGATGGAATTAATTCCATACCAGGAGTTGACTTTAGTCGAACAAAGGAATTAGGTCGAGTTAATCACATAGATCCTCTAGGCATAACTCATTTAAGAATCAGAAGTATGTGGATTATAGAACATCCTAGTAAAGTTTATAGTTATCTCAGTATTCCTTATAAATCAAATCAAACATTTCGATTATTTGCTCTTATGCGAGAAAGTAAATACTTATCTTTTCCGCTAAAAGACAGAACAAAACTAGAAGAGTCAGTTAACTCGAATTTAAAAATTAACGACGTAAAAATTAAACTACCTGACAATCCTGTTAAACTTATTTCTGCAAAACTGATTAGTTACCAAATTTAAAAGCAAGAAAGAATGTTCTATAAATACTCGCTCTTTCTCTTCCTCTCTGCGTCCTATGCGCAGCAGGCGCACGCTACGCGAAGGCGTCTTGGCGGTTCAATAAAAAAAGGTGCGCCACGACAAACGCCAACGCACCCAATGAAATTTCTTACAAAAAGAGGTGAAATTAAATCTTTGCTTCTTCCTTCACCAACTTATCCCAACCCAAATCTTTCAAACTATTATTCCGACGCAGCGGACGAGTCACCAACTCCAGAATGTCACGCGCATTTGTAAAGCCGTGAATCTGAGCAAAGGTAAATTCCACAGACCATTTAGTATTAATCCCTCGTGCTTCCAACGGGTTAGCATGAGCCATACCGGTGATAACCAAATCTGGCTTCAAATCGTAAATTCGTTGCACTTGATTGTAGTTGTCTGGCTTCTCCACAATCCTAGGCAGAGGTACGCCCATTTCTTTGCAAGTTTTCTCCAGTAACTTCAATTCAGCATCTTGATAACGCTTATCCATGTAAGGGATACCGATTTCCGGAACTGTCATTCCACAGCGTACCAAGAACCGTGCGAGGGAAACTTCCAGCAAGTTATCGCCCATGAAGAACACAGACTTACCGCGAATAAGTTTGATGTAGTCTTCCAAACTTTCCCAAATTTGAGCTTCCCGCTCTTCCAAACCTTTAGGCGTAATACCAAACACCGAGCAGATTTTCTCAATCCAAGCACGGGTTCCATCTGGACCAATGGGGAAGGGTGCGCCAATCAGCTTGCACTTGCGGCGACGCATTAAGGTCGTCGCAGTCCGGCTGAGAAAGGGGTTGACACCAGCGACATAATACCCTTCTTCAAGGACAGGCAATTCAGTAAAGCGCTTGGCGGGGAGCCAACCAGAAACTTTGATCCCTTGCTTCTTCAATTCCAGAGTTAACTGAGTCACGACGGGATCGGGAAGGGAACCAAACAACACCAAAGGAGGGTGATCCACGTACTCAGATTCTTCGTCAGCAACTTCTTCTTTCTTCTTACCAAAATTGAGCAGTTTGGAAATGGCGTTGCGCTCGTTTTTCTCAGCTTCTATTACGGGAGCTTTATCAGGACAACGTGTCGCCATTGCTGCTAACACGGTATCTTCTCCTTGGGTGAAGGCGTAGTCCAAACCGTTAGCGCGTGCGACGACAATAGGAATACCAATTTCGGATTCTAGCTTAGGTGCCAAGCCTTCCAAATCCATTTTGATAATTTCCGTGGTGCATGTGCCAATCCACACAATGACACTGGGATTGCGATCGCGCTTAATCTGCACACACAGCCGCTTTAACTCTTCATAATCGTTGAGTTGTGCGGAAATATCTCCTTCTTCCAACTCCGCCATTGCGTATCGGGGTTCAGCAAAAATCATGACCCCCATTGCGTTTTGCAAGAAATAGCCACAAGTCTTTGTACCAATGACCAAAAAGAAGCTATCTTCAATTTTTTGGTAAAGCCAAGCGACACAGCTAATTGGGCAAAAAGTGTGGTAATTTCCAGTTTCGCATTCAAAAGTTAAAGCTTCTGGTTGAGCAAGAGTCATTTTGGTTTTTTCTCCCCTTAATTTTTAAGAAGAAAGAAGAAAGAAGAATTTTTCGACTTTTCCTCTTCACTCTTCATTCTTCATTTTTTTATCTTCAATGCTTGGGGAACAGACGAGCTATCTCTAATTCATCAAGAGAACCAGATGATTTTTCTTCCCCTAAAAACATTTCGTTATCCGCTTCTTCCTTTTGGATTGCGGTTTCGGCACCCCAAGCACCTGACAACACATCAGCAAACCCACCTTCATCTGATGCGGTTGCTGCGGAAGTTTTGCTGTCCACTTCCTTCAACTCATCGAAAGAAAGCTTGCCGAACTCATCAACTGAGTCATGTGCTTGGTAAAACTCATTATTTGAATTTTTCTCGTTGGATGAGGAATCACCGACCCTATTTTGGGTTGCTTGAAATTCCTTTTCTCTAGTAACATTATCCCTGGTTGGATGGAGTGTCTTTAAAGTTTCCTTATGCGTACCTTCCATATCCAACTTGTTAGCTATTCTCTGTTGCTCAAAACTACTTATCTGAGGATTTGTCAGCGTTTCATCATTTGAGTTTTCATATATAATATCCGACTCTTCCCCATGTTTTCCCATACGTAATTTGGGAAGGACACGGTTACCAAGAGCGATATCAGGATCGAAATTTAACTCAAGCACCTCAACCAAAGTATCGGCATCAGGATTCAATTTGGAAAAGGGTAGCATTAACTGCGCCAGCTTGGGTTCCAACGCGTTAATGACTCCTAGGATGAGGTAGGAAGGTGGTCGTCTGCCACCATCTGGAGTGTAAACAGACTCCACCTCCATTTGCAAAGAAATCCAGTCACGATTCACCTGGAAAAATTGCAACCACTTTTGCCTTAGAGACTCTGTAAAACTATCAAAAAAGCCATGTTGTCCCCCATCCTGGAACTAAGATGATTTATACAATCATCAAGTCTAATTCCTCTTCTGAATTAGGAACCTGTGGTTTGTTCGGATTTAGATAGAAATCGGATAACAAAGCGAACACATCGCGGTCTGGGGCATCATTTGGTACAACACCTTCCGGACGAGACAAAATTTGGTCAGCTATGTTGAGATAGTAATCGCAAACGTAGTTTAAAGAGGAGTCAGATTCTGCCATTTCAAACAAAGTCTTACCCTTGACGCGAGAAACACGAATATCTTCAATCAAAGGCAAAACTTCTAAAACTGGCATAGGCACTGTTTCCACGTACTTTTCAATCAAGTCGCGCTTCGAGGTGCGGTTACCAATTAACCCAGCAAGACGTAATGGGTGAGTCCGGGCTTTCTCCCTAACCGAAGCCGCAATGCGGTTAGCAGCGAACAAAGCATCAAAGCCGTTGTCGGTGACAATCAGACAGTAATCAGCATAATTGAGGGGTGCTGCAAAACCACCGCAAACAACGTCACCAAGAACATCAAACAGAATAACATCGTACTCATCAAAGGCGTTGAGTTCCTTTAAGAGTTTCACGGTTTCGCCTACCACGTAACCGCCGCATCCAGCACCTGCAGGGGGACCACCTGCTTCGACACAATCCACACCACCGTAACCCTTATAGATGACATCTTCGGGCCAGACATCTTCGTAGTGGTAGTCCTTTTCTTGGAGAGTGTCGATAATCGTTGGAATCAAGAACCCGGTCAGGGTGAAGGTGCTATCGTGTTTGGGATCGCAACCAATTTGCAGTACTTTCTTACCGCGCTTGGCTAGGGCGACGGAGATATTACAGCTTGTTGTGGATTTCCCGATACCGCCTTTTCCGTAAACTGCTAGTTTCACTGTTGTTTGCCTCTTATAGCTTTTTGTCAAACTCGTGGCTCAAACACTTACCTTCACCTAGCCTGAGAGGGCGATATGTGAGGTCTCGTGAGTGTCATTATTGTGCAAATTACACAGAAAATAAAGGGGGTTGTCAAGTCTATTAGAGTTCTATCAAGTGAATTATGGCTTAATGAGAAGAATTTGACTGTTGATTATTGTCAATCGCTTTTGAATCTCTCAAACAAAAATATTTTATTTCTTAATAATCACTTTTTATAAAAAGAGTTACAAAAAACAAAAAGCTAAAAATCCTTCTGTATCTATAGTTTTCATTAAAAAGACGTATATGAAACCGTATTCCTCTTGGGAAAGACGGTAAGTAAGGTGGGCACTACTCACCTCTAGCTCACCGATTGATTAACTAGTAGTACACACCCTACAATTAGTGGACTCACTTATTTTTGAATTTTGTTAGCGCAGCGGGACGCAGTCCATTTTGAATTGTTAAAGTCTTGGGCTTCTAGCCCATGAGTGACAGGTCAATTGGAATAATGTAAAAAATTATTACAGATTACATATAGGTTAAATTTTTTCTCAAATATCAAAATCTACTGAGTTTTATGCTAATAAAACAAGTCTATTCAAGAAACCTCTTCTTGCTGTGAATTCATCTCTTGCAAGGATTGCCAGCCAGATTCCCACTGAGAACGGTCTTGTAACAATTTTGCGTTGATCCAGAAACGAACATTGGGATCACAAGCTGCTACCATCTCGGCATAGACCCATTTACCTTGATTTTTGCGGTTCACAACTCGGAAATGTCGCCAGCCATCGACTTTTTGTTGCGCCGTCCATTTAGAACCGAGTAGGTAGGGAAATTTTTGTTTTTTAGTCATTTGTCAAAAGTCAAGATAATCATTGGTTATTTCTCCCCCATCTCGCTATATCCGCAGCTAGACGGAAATTGATATAAGCAGAGAAGGCGATGCGGAAGCCGCCGCCTTCAAGGCGATCGCCTAAATGAAATCGCCTACATGAATCACAAACTCAAAATCTTGGGGGTTTAACTTTCATGATCGTGCAAGCACAGGAGCAACGCAACTACTCATCTGAAGAATATCTAGAACTAGAGGTCAATTCAGAGGAACGCCATGAATATATTGATGGAGAAATCATCCCTGTGACAGGTGGTACACCCAATCATAACCAGATTGCTGGCAACCTTTCCGCAGCCCTAAATTTTGCCTTAAAGCGTCAGCCTTATCGAGTCTTTGTCACCGATCAACGGCTTTGGATTCCCCAAAAGCGAATTCACACTTATCCTGATGTGATGGTTATTGCAGGACAACTTGAATTTGCTGAAGGACGGAGAGACACCCTCACAAACCCGTTGATGATTGCTGAGGTACTCTCAAAATCTACCAGAAGTTATGATAAAGATGAGAAATTTGCAGCTTACCGAACCATCTCCAGCTTTCAGGAATATGTTCTGATCGACCAGTACACGATGCATATTGAGAAGTATTTCAAAACGGATAATCATCAATGGCTGTTTTGTGAGTATGAAAATGGTGATGGGATGCTGTCACTTGCTTCCGTTCCTTTTCAAATTTCGCTAGCAGATATTTACGATAAGGTTGATTTTGAGGTAGAAGTTGATTGACAGTTACCAGTTATCAGTTACCAGTTACCAGATAGTAGGGTGCGTTACGGCGTCTCGCCTAACGCACCACCTACAGGTTGGATATTTTTTTATTAGAAGTCCCTTAAGTATAAGGCGCGTCTGCAAAACTCATCCGGAATACAGTAGTGGCACAGTGAAACTAATTGTAAAATCAACACATTCAAGTCATGCCCCTGACTTTCACCTTCGCCCTCAGTCAACAGCAAACTTTTGAACTACGCTGTGATTATGGCTCACGCTCTCTGGATAAAGCAGAGTTAGGTATACTCATTGACTTGTGTGAGCAAAATTACTACTCCCATAAGGGCGATCGCCCGCCCTTACTTATCCAGATAGGACGCCAACTTTACCAATGGATAGATGGTAAGCAAGGATGGCTGAGAAGGGCGTTGGATGAGGCTGAAGAACAGACGATATATCTGGATTTGATTCAAACCAGCGAAGCGCAGGGGTTGAACCCGGAAACACAACGGGTAGCGTTGGGACTCGCTCATTTGCCGTGGGAATTGCTACATGATGGCACAGGGTTTTTACTGGAAAGGCAAGATATAGCAGTATTGCCTGTGCGTTCAGTGCAGCAGCGTAATACGAATGTGGCTGGCGTGCAAAATCGTCCGTTGCGGTTGCTGTTCATGGCGACTTCGCCGGAAGATATCAAGCCAGTTCTTGATTATGAGCGGGAAGAAACGAATATTTTGCAAGCAACTAAAGACCAACCGCTAGCTTTGATTGTAGAGGAAAGCTAGCGGTTCAGGAATTGACTAATTTAGTGGAATCTTATGAGAAAGACTATTTTGATGTTTTTCACTTGACCGGACACGGGATAATTTATACTCAAGAATATTTTGGCGGTTTGCTGCCAGAAGGCAGAAAAATCAACGATTATACGCCCTGCTTCATCACCGAGGATGAGGTGGGGAATGTGCAATTAACTACCGTGGATGATTTGGCGAAAGCCTTTCGGGGACGCTTTCCACGAGTGATTTTTCTTTCTGGCTGTCACACTGGGCAAGTCGCAAACCGGGGAACAGTCCCATCAATGGCGCAGGCTTTGGTGAAGATGGGGGCGGGTGTTGTTTTAGGTTGGGCGCGTCCGGTGTATGACAGGACGGGTATTATTGCTGCACAAGCATTTTATCAAGCTTTGGCAACGGGGGCGACGGTAGAAGGAGCAGTCAAAGCCGCGCAACAGGAAATGATTGCTCAAGAATGCTCCGACTGGCATTTGTTGCGGATTTATCGGGATACGCGCCAAATTGAAGAATTAGTCACACCGCTGAGAAGCAAAGGGCGTGAGAAGCTGAAATTTACACAGCCTGAAAGCGAATTTCTGGATGAAAACAATATTGTGAAAGTCGCCAATCGCTGGGAATTTGTCGGACGCAGACGCCCGCTACAACGGTGTTTGCAAGCATTGCGAGAAACCAGCGACAACATCGGCGTATTTATTGCTGGGATGGGTGGACTGGGTAAGAGTTCCTTGGCGGCGCGGTTGTGTACGCGAGTCCAGACACAGCGTCCGAATTTTGAGCGGGTGGTGTTAATTGGACCTTTGGATGAGGTAGGCTTACTCAATAAACTTTCCAGTAAATTTGAGCGATTTGCAGATGTGCCCGCATTGCTGAATGAACCAAAAGTTTCCCTCAAAGGACGACTGCAAAACTTTTTTGAGAGAATTGAAGCACTTGAGCATCCCTTGTTGTTGGTGCTGGATGATTTTGAGCAAAACATCCCGAAAGCGAATATTGAAGATAATTCGCTGCGGATGACGGCAGAAGCATACCGGATTTTAGAAGCGATTTGTGCGGCGCTGGAGGAAAATGCAGCTGAGAGTCGGTTAATTGTTACCTGTCGCTACCTCAAAGAAGATACCCTACCACCGCACGAGCTGCATTTAGAATCTTTGGCGGCGATGAATCCGGCGGATGTTGATAAAATCTGCCGGGAATTAGACAAAGAAGTTAAGCAACAGGTACGCGAACAGCGGATAATTATAATAGCCGACGGCAATCCCCGCTTGTTGAGATGGCTGTTGAGTGTAGTCAAGCAACCGGGTTTAGAATCAGATGAGTTGTTGACGCGGTTGGAGAATACGCAGCAGGAGTTTCGGGAAAATATTTTGGCGCAGACGCTGCTGAGTGGGTTGCCTGAGGATGAGCGAAAATTTCTGGCGCGGTTGAGTGTGTTTCACCTGCCAGTTTCTATCGAAATCATTAACGCTATCGCTCCTCAGCCTATATCTTATGAGATCCCCCCAACCCCCCTTGAAAAGCAGGGCAGTCTTCCCCCCTTGTTAAAAGAGGCTAGGGGGGGTCAAATCCTCCCCAAACTCCTCAGCCTCAGCTTAGTTGAATCTGCCACGACTCACGCCACCCAAACCACCGAATATCGCGTGACGACAATTTTAGAATCCTTGCTGGAACCATTATTGAGTGAGGAAGAGTGGCAAACAACGCGACAGCAAGCGGCAAGAAAAATTTATCAAATCTGGTGGGAGGAGTCTGACAAACGCACGGAAGAGCAAGCACTGGAGATAGTGCGCTTGGGACTGTTGGCTAGGGAGCAGGAAATTGCTGTCAGTATAGGGGATACGATTGCCAATATATTGATAAATCGTAGCCGATATTTCGAGGCACTTGAACTATGCCAAAAAATTATTTCATTAGGAGAAGATCACCGCATTCTGGGAACTATTGCCCGTGCAGAAGCGTTTTTGGGTGAAGTTGACAAGGCTAGAGTTCATTATCAGCAAGCTTTAGCACTTTGTCCAGAGGATGATGATATCCATAAAGCCAGCACTCTGGGCAATATGGCACAAATGATCGCCAAACAGGGTAACATCAATCCTGCCCTTGCGTTGTTACAGCAATCTTTGGAAATATATGAGCGGATCGGTGACGCTAGTGGAAAAGCCGCTATCCTTAGCATCATGGCACAAATGATCGCCGAACAGGGCAGTATAGACACTGCCCTTGAAAAGTATCAGCAATCTTTGGAAATATATGAGTACATGGGCAAAGTTTATGGAAAAGCCAACACTCTCAACAACATGGCACAAATCATCGCCCAAAAAGGTGATATCGATACTGCCTTTGCGTTGTTACAGCAATCTTTGGAAATAATAGAACACATCGGGGATGCCTGTGGAAAAGCCACCATTATCAACAACATGGCACAAATCGTCGCCCAAAGAGGTGATATCGATACTGCCTTTGCGTTGTTACAGCAATCTTTAGAAATAAAAGAGCGCATTGGTGATGTCTATGGTAAAGCCGCTACCCTAGTAAATGTGGCTGACTTAGCAGGTGAAACAGGAGATAAAACTAAGCACTTAGAACTGAGTTTGCAAGCAGCGCAATTACTAGGACAAGTTCGCGGCTATATTCTTCTGCTGACAGTAATAAGTAATTTAGGCTTAACAGCAGAAAGTAATGGTATGGTTTACCTAGCGCAAGCTGTTTGGCTGTGTGTAAAAATCCAAGCGTCATTAACAAATAGGATCTGTCTAATTTTTGCCTTATACAAATCAATATCTGTAGATCATGAATTGCAAGTCTTACTTGGGGTAACTGTAATGTTTCTCTGCGCTACGCAAGCTCAAGAGCATTCTCTATTAGAGAAATTACGAAATTTAGGCTGGGAGATGATATTAGAGGCAGCAGTTGCCCAAAGTATCGAAACACCCGAAGCGTTAGGAACTTGGATTTTCCAGCAAAGGCTGAATGATCCAGAATATTTTCTTCCCCGACTCAATCAACGCTTAGAGGAGATTGTTGGTGATGGGTGGTTGTTTGATCGCAGTCAAGTTTAGTAGTACCTCCTTGAGGCTGAGCCTCAGTATGGGCATTCCCAGCCGGAGTCTGGGAACGAGGAAACTACCTCCTTGAGGCTGAGCCTCAGTATGGGCATTCCCAGTCGGAGTCTGGGAACGAGGAAACTACTTCTAAAAGGTGAGGCTGAGCCTCAGTATGGGCATTCCCAGTCGGAGTCTGGGAACGAGAAACGAAAAGAACTTTCTCGTTCCCAGGCTGCAGCCTGGGAACGCAATTTAGGAGGCTCAGCCTTCTGAGACTCCAACTACATATCAATCAAATCAACAGCTAACACTCCCTTCATACCCATATAATTGCGGTAACTGGAATATCGCCAATGAGCAGGATCATCCACATATCCGCGCCTAAGTGGGTTATTGTGCATATATTCCAACTTTTGCTTAAATATCTCTTGACTCAATATTGCTTGCGGGTGTGAACCTTCCTGCCAAAGCTGGTATTCTTGGGTAGTTTTGTATAACTGCTTGTGAAATTTCAGCTGTTCTAGTAAATACTCAGTCCGATTTTCCTTTAACCAATCAATCACAGATCTGGCTGTAAAGGACTTGAACGCCGCTATTTCTTTAGATAAATTTTCAGCTGATGCAATTAAGTGAAGATGGTTTTCCATGATCACATAACCATGCAAAGCTAGACGCTGGTGGCGTTGTAGAAAATCTAATGAGTCGAGAAGGATTTGAGCTAAGTCTGGCTTACTAAATACAGCAATCCAGTTAACAACTGTGCAAGTGAGAAAATGAGGCTGGTTTTCTAAAAATTGGTAACGAGAACGACCCATAGATTAAGCAAAGGTGTGAGCATAAGAGGCGGAGCCTCTTTTTTGAGCATTCCCAGGCTCAGCCTGGGAACGAGAAACGAGAATAAATCAGGGAGCATCCCAAATATGTAAGTTATATCAAACCCAGGTTATGACTCTGAATTCAAGGCAGTTCATTTCTCTAATTTGCACACTGAATACACTGAATTAACTCATAAAAAGGTTGCCAATTATCTTCTTGAACAATGGATTCCCAAATTGATTCAATCATTGGTTTAAGTATGACAGTTTTGGGATTATGACGAGCTAGAGTTTGGACAATGCTATCTATTTCCTCAGGGTCAAAATTATTTAATATTTTATGGTATAAGATACAGAAATTATCAAACACTTCTGACACCCCTGATGCTGGTACAAGATTTGAATCTACCAGAATCAAGCCTGGTTCATCTCGCCATTTTAATGAAAAGGTGTGAGCCATTTCGTAAAAGAACTGATGATATCCAACTTGGCTATCTTGCAAAAATTGAATCGTAAGATTTAAAAGTTCATCAGCTTCTGGATGGGAGAGTTGTTCCAAACCCAACTTCTTCAACATTAAAGTTTTATACTCACTCTGATAATGCTCATCAAATCTCGCCAATCCAGCCTGCATATCACCTAGATTAATAACAGCCTTGAGCGCGTCTTGGAGTGTTTCTAAATTCCACTTACAAATACCCGGTTGATGAGTATAACAGTAGCGTCCATAATAATCGAAATACGCAGCGGTAAAGTAAGGCTGATAATTGGTAATAAATGCATAGGGACCATAGTCAAAACTTTCCCCTGTTATTGACATATTATCTGTGTTTAACACTGCATGACAAAAACCAGCTGCCATCCATTGTGCTACGAGTTCTGCTGTCCGTTTGACTAAATCTGCGTAAAAAAGAGCATATTTATCTTCTTCGTTGATTAAATATGGATAATACTGCTCAATAACATGGTCTAATAGCTTTTGAGTCAAATCTGGACGTCGCAAATAGTGTAGTCGTTCAAAAGTGCCAAATCGAATGTGCGATCGCCCCATCCTCACAATCACTGAGGAACGGGTAGGAGAAGGTTCATCACCTCGCCAAAGGGATAAGCCTGTTTCAATCATACTTAAACAGCGTGAAGTACGTACACCCATGTGATGTAGCATTTCCGCAGCCAGAACTTCCCGTACCCCGCCCTTGAGTGTTAACATCCCATCACCACCACGGGAGTAAGGAGTTTTACCGGAACCTTTAGTCCCGAAGTCGTAGAGTTCGTCATCAATACCGCGTACTTGTCCGTAGAGAAAGCCCCTACCATCGCCTAAAAAAGGATTGTATTCACCAAATTGATAACCGTGGTAACGCAGTGCCAAAAGTGGTTTTCGTTTCTCAAATTTCCCAAAAGCACAGATAAAATGTTCGTCTTTTACGAATTGCGGGTTTAGTCCTAAGCGGGGTAGGAGTGCATCATTACGCCAGCGCAGGATATGTTGGGGAAATTCAGCAGCGGCGACTTCATCGTAGTAGTCGTCACCCAGTGATTCAAGGGCTCTTTCGTAGCGGAGACAGAGAAAAGGATTGGTAGAATTTGTGTTGTTTAGAGTTTCAGCCAAAGTCATTACTATTTATCCAGTTATCCAAAATTGTTGTGAGGTGTTGTTCTGTTGGGATTGAAATCCTTTAATTTGATGTTTAAAAGTTTATGGGTTTGCCCGCCAGTTAGAATTGATAAGACTTGTAAGAATATGGTCTTGCCATTTTCCATTAATTAATAAATAATTCCTGGCATAGCCTTCCACGACAAATCCTAATCTTCTCAGTAAGTTACCACTGCGCTGATTGTGAGGTATATAATTTGCCATAATTCTGTGCATGTTTAAGTCTTGAAATACATAGTGAATAGCTGCTTGCAGTGCTTCTGTCATATAACCCTTTCCTTGTTCAGCTTCTGCAAGACCGTATCCTACATTACAGTACTGAGCGACTCCTCTGACAAAATTAGCAAAGTTGATATATCCAATAATGTTTTTTTGATTAGTTTTAGAAAAAATAAATAATTTTAATGATATATCATTAAGAAATTCTAAATAGTTCTTCTCTACCCGATTTTGCCAATACTTTTCTGTAAAGAAGTTATCAAACAAAAGAGGAGAGAATGGAGTCAGATATGTTCTGTTTTCAGTATAAAATTTGAGGATTGTAGGGATGTCCTCTTTTTTTGCTAGCCTTAATAATAAGCATTCTGTTGTAATATTTGGCAGTTGCAATTCCATAGACGACTGAATATTTGTTCCAAAAGTATTATCCACCCTTCATAATTTAACAGCAGCGAGGGTTTCTGTATGACCAACATCGTTTGGTTAAGACTTCACAAAGAGCTAAAATTATGCAAAAATCTTATAAAGGTATGGGAATGTCAGTAGTCATACGATACGATTGGCAAAAATCAGAAATACGTGATGTATATGATACACCATTGCTAGAGTTGATCTATCAAGCTGCTAGCGTGCATCGCCAATTCCATGACCCAAGCAAGATACAAGTCTGTAAGCTGATATCTATCAAAACAGGGGGTTGTCCAGAAGATTGTAGCTACTGTGCCCAGTCCTCCCGCTACAAAACCGAGGTCAAGGCACAAGCACTTTTAGAAAAAGAAACAGTCGTTAGTATCGCCCAACAGGCAAAAGAAAGTGGAGTCAGTCGTGTCTGTATGGGCGCTGCTTGGCGAGAGGTGCGCGATAACTCGCAATTTGAGCAAGTGTTGGACATGGTTAAAGAGGTCACAGCATTGGGTTTGGAAGTCTGCTGCACCTTAGGTATGCTAACCCAAGCACAAGCAAAACGCTTAGAAGAAGCAGGGCTTTATGCCTACAACCACAATTTGGATACCTCAGAGGACTACTACAGCACTATCATTACAACCAGAACTTACGGCGATCGCCTCAATACAATCAACAATGTCAGACAGACAAATGTGACTGTATGCTCCGGCGGTATTCTCGGCTTAGGCGAAAGCGTGGATGATCGCGTATCTATGCTGCATACTCTGGGAACCCTGCATCCACATCCAGAGTCAATACCAATTAACATTCTCTCACAAGTTCAAGGCACACCCTTGGAAAATCAACCTGATGTTCCCATCTGGGATGTGGTGCGAATGATTGCCACAGCACGTATTATAATCCCTGCTTCTGATATTCGTCTTAGTGCAGGTAGAGCCAGACTTTCGCAGGTAGAACAGGCTTTATGCTTCTTAGCAGGAGCTAATTCTATCTTTTCCAGTGACAATGGGCATATGTTAACTGTGACAACTCCCTGTCCAGGATACGATGCTGACCATGAAATGCTAAATTTACTTGGTCTAGAGGCGCGTTCTCCTTTTGTTGGTCAACACAAAGCTCCTATGGAAGCTGTTGTTGGATAAAAATCTCACGCAAAGGTGCGATAAAGGCGCAAAGTTTTCCTCAACGTCTTGGTCCTTTGCGTGAGACTTCAAAAAAGCAATTAAATCAGCTTAATAGCACGAAGACCGAAAAGTAACCCAACAGCGAGACCAAAAAACAGACCTAAGAAGATTAAGTAAGCAATGACACCAAACATCGAGGTTTCTCCATAATCGTTTATAAATATTATTGAATCATTTACAGATGAAGTGCTCAATAAAAATATTTCTTGAACCTTTCTTGAGTTACCCTATAAGAAGAGAGACTTAATAGTTACAATTAATCAAAATTCCTTGTAGTTATAACTACGTTATAGAAATAGCAACTTACGACTATGAAATACGCTTTAATTGCTAGCACTTTGCTGGTTATTAGTGGGTTAGGGTTTGAACCTAGTACTGTTGTCGCGCAAACAGTCAAGAAACCCTCTACCACCGCCACTACACCACAAACGACGGTCACTACCTTTCAGACACCAAACTATAGTGTAAGGGTTTTTCGCCAAGGAACCCAGACGCGGATGAATGTTTTTGACAGGAAAACGAACAAGCTGCAATTGAATGCTGCTCCTGTCCAAGTTCAAAATTCAGATCAACAGACAAGTTATACCACATCTGAAGGTGAACGCTTATTCCGCATCTCTGTTGACGGATCTGGTAACAAGTCCGTTGAGATTAACGGTCCTGGTCAAGTGATTCAAGAGACTACAAATTAAAACAGTGACCAGTTATCAGTTATCAAGCAATTGATAAGTGTACCTCATGCCCCCTACCTATCTCACCAATTTTTTAGAGAGGGATAATGTTGATAAAATTGAACCATAAAGCGTCTCACATCCGGAATAAGGAGTGTTCATGCTGTAGAATACAGCCGTCGGGCGCTTGTTTGGGGTTTGGTTATGGCTTCAATTATTAACGTAAATCTACCACACCAGTCTTATGAGATTGCGATTGGGCAAGGAACAGCCCCGCAAGCGGTGAACACGCCGCTTAGCATAGATCAACTGGGCGAGATGATGAGCAATCTGAAGCTGGGCAAAAAAGTCCTGCTGGTTTCTAACCCGACTATTTTTAAACACTATGGCGAAAGGGTACTAACATCTTTGGAAGCTGCTGGGTTTGAAGTTGTCAGCTGCACATTACCCGCAGGTGAACGCTACAAAACCCTCAGCTCCGTGCAGAAAATTTACGATACCGCGCTCTTAAACCGCATAGAACGCTCCTCGACTATGGTAGCTTTAGGGGGAGGAGTCATTGGGGATATGACTGGCTTTGCTGCTGCTACTTGGCTGCGAGGAATTAACTTTGTACAAGTGCCAACATCACTTTTGGCAATGGTAGATGCAGCAATAGGTGGCAAAACTGGTGTCAATCATCCCCAAGGCAAAAACTTGATTGGGGCGTTCCATCAACCACGCTTGGTTTTAATTGATCCAGAGGTGTTGAAAACTTTGCCTGTTCGTGAATTTCGTGCTGGAATGGCAGAAGTTATTAAGTACGGCGTGATTTGGGATGCTCAATTATTTGCCGAAATGGAACAGAGTAAACGCTTAGATCAACTACGCTACATTAAAGCTGAATTGATTGAATCTATTCTCATCCGTTCTTGTCAAGCAAAAGCCGATGTTGTTGGTAAGGATGAAAAAGAAGCAGGACTCCGGGCAATTCTCAACTACGGTCATACCATTGGGCATGCAGTAGAAAGTTTAACAGGTTATCGAGTCGTGAATCATGGTGAAGCAGTTGCCATTGGCATGGTCGCAGCAGGACAGATTGCTGTCAAACTGGGGATGTGGCAAAAGGAAGAAGCTGAACGTCAAGACGCTCTGATTCAAAAAGCAAGTTTACCAACTCAGTTACCATCTGGGGTAGATATTGAGGCAATTATTGAAGCTTTGCAAGTCGATAAGAAAGTTCAAGCTGGTAAAGTGCGATTTGTCTTGCCTACGCAAATAGGTATCGTGACGGTGACTGACCAAGTACCATCAGATACTATCCAAGAGGTGTTGCAGGGAATGCAATTTAACTGAATGAACTACCTCCTGCTTCAACCAAGTAACCAGGGGTAGTTCATATTAGTATAATTTTGAATTTTGAATTTTGAATTTTGAATTTCCCCGAAGGGGATTGATCTGCGCCATGATACTCCAAGCCAACAATCAACTGACCTTACAACAGTTCCTGAATCTTCCCCCAGGCGACGGAGATATCACTTACGAACTGGTTGATGGTCAGGCAATTCCTAAAATGTCACCCAAGTTTTTTCACTCCAAGCTAACCCGCGTCCTTCTGTATCTAATTGAGCAGTGGTGTGAGGGACGGGGAGAAGTTTGTCCAGAATGGGCAATTACATTAACTCGTGACGGGCGAGATTGGGTGCCAACACCCGACCTATTGTACATTTCTTATGAACGTTTACCCGCCGACTGGGATGAAGACGAAGCTTGTCCTGTTCCTCCCGATTTGGTCATTGAGATCATTTCGCCAGGACAAACCTTTGGACAAATGGCTGCTAAAGCAAAAGACTATTTAGACGCTAAGGTGTTGCGGGTTTGGGTGGTAGATAGTAAAGCTAGAAGCATTACCGTTTTTTACCCGGATGCAGCACCCCAGACTTATATGGGAGAGGAATTACTTACAGATTCTCTATTTGAGGGATTGGAATTTACTGCTGAACAGGTGTTTCAAAAGGCGAAAATATCATTAGATGCTTAGGGATTCAAGATCAAATATCTCGTAGCCAGTCTACCAAATCTTGAATTGCTTACCTGGGTGTGAAGAATTTTATGGGAATGTCATCTAAAGCTGATGCAGGAAATCTTGCTGGAAACAACAACGAAATACTTTTTTATTCTTCCTGATGCACACAGACTCATGGCGGATACAGAGATGGTAGATGCACCCTAATTGCTCCCTCAGTCTGTGGCTGAGGGTTTTTTATTTCACTGCTGTATGAGATTCTGATTTTTTCTACATCTTGACAATCCTACATCCAGTCTTAACAAATTAATGGAAAAATTGTGGCAATAAATTGGGAGCCATCCACAAAGCATAAAAAATGAATCCAAATAATAGAGTCGTCAAAACCGTGAAAACGTAGCCAACGCACATCAATAAACCGTCAGATTCTATAGTGGCTACTGCTAAGAGTAATATTCCTACTGGAGGGATGGGATTGGTAAGAGGAATTGGTAAAATGAGTAAAATTGCTAACCAAGAGATACAAAACCCATTGAATCGCCAAGTCAAAGGGTTTTCTGCTACTTTTGCTAATCGAGGACGGGTAATTTTTTCTAAAATCCTGGTGATTCTTTGTAGGTTTTTTAAAATTATTTGAGTAAAAGGACGGGGAAATTTATATGTAGCAATTTTTTTGGGGAGCCAAGGCGATCGCCTTCCCAAAGCCATCTGTACTGATAATATCAAGCAAGCACCACCAAAGGGTCCAGTTAATCCAGGTGGAACAGGAAACATAAATGGCAAAACCAATAATGTAATGACCAAGCTAAAACCACGTTCTGAGGTTCCTGCCAGAATATCGCCAAGACTGAGTGGTTGTTGGGCTAATCTTTGCAGCAGAAACTTAATATCTTGGGAAAATTTTAGCTGCATTGTAATAATGAATTATGAGATATGAAATGTCCTATCTTCTAACTGACTTATTCATGAGTTATGGTTTAGTATTCATCATTTATGTGATGGTACAAACACAGCTAAAGCACTAGGAATAACACGAAAGTGGGCAGGAGTATAGGTTGTAATTTCACCATCTGTATTAATAGGGCGTGGTTTGCGTGTATGAATCTTAATTTCTTGACCACTGACATTACGGACACCACGCGAAAAAATATGTCGTCCTCTTCGTATGGCAGGTAATAAAGGGATAATTTGCCACCAGTGTTGAATTTCCACACTGTACAAATCCAACCTTTGGTCATCAATTGTGGCATCATGAACAACTGTCATACCACCACCATAATATCGACCATTACCTACAGCAATTTGCACAGTTTTTGACGTAATAGATGTGCCATTGATACAAATCTCTGCGCTAAAAGGTCGAGATTTCCAAATCACTTGTAACGCAGCGATCGCGTAAGCGAGTATTCCCCAACGACGCTTGACTTGTTTCGTTAGTCGCTGCGTAATTTTCACACTCAGCCCACAACTTGCTACATTGAAAAAGTGCTTACCATTTACCCACCCCAAATCAATACGTCGTACCTGATTATTGGCAATAATTTTGCAAGCTTCGGGGAGAGAATTCGGAATTCCTAGAGTTCTAGCTAAGTCGTTAGCAGTTCCTAGAGGGAGAATTCCTAAAGGTAACTGCGTTTCTACCAAAGCATCTACCGCAGCATTGAGAGTACCATCTCCACCACCAACGATAACTATGTCAACTTCATGTTGGTAGCGGATAATGACTTCGTATAAATGTTGTGGTTGTTGAGTGTCCTCCTCAATCAAATCAAAGCCCAGCTCCTCCAGACAGTGAACCACTTCAGGTAGGCAATTTTGTCCTTGGCGAGCTTGACGATTTATGAGCAGTAGTGCGCGATGTCTCATTTGCCGTGTTTTTTTTGCAGTATATACCTCGAATTATCTACTTCTGGTATACACTTTCGTGAAAATTTCTTCTATCTTTTTAGTGTTACAGTGATTATAACTAAGTGCTAAATCTGTTTATTGCTAAATATTTTATTAGAGTTATTTTATACATCTGATTACTACTTAAAGTTTTATGTATAAATTTCTTTAACAGCTATACTATAGCAAAAAATCACCTATCTTTAGACATGACTTGTGCATGACTGGCTAAAGCTTTATGATATCTAAGTATTTCTCTAATAATTTCTTCGCAAACTATAGTTCAATATTTTCCCTGTAGTAAATAGTTGACATCCAGCGACTAATAAGGCACAAGATGCGAGGATAGCGACAAGAGATACTGGCGCAAAGGCATTACTAGTAAAAAACATGATTGTAATTCCTAGCGCCATCAAAAACCATGCTAAATTACGGTAGTTACGACGCCAGGTCAGGACTAAAACTCCTGCTATACATAAAAGAACACCAGGAATACGTATAGAAGTACTAATCTGAATATTCACTGTTAAAATCAAAATTCCTGTAATCATCAGCACCAAGCCCAGAAACTTGGTAAAACTTTCCATTTTAGATTGCTTTGTGTTCGCAACCAATTCAATCTGAATCACTGTGGGTGGATTGTTTAGTATAGTATTCTCTGATGGAGTAACGACTTCTTGTTTTTGTAGAAATATAAATGTGACTTTACCCCCATGACCTAGGTCTATTTTGTCTCCAAACTTAAGTGGATAGCGCTTTTTTGGATCTAGCTTGATATTGTTGAGATATGTACCATTGACGCTGCCCAAATCAACGATATAGTAAGTATTTTTTTCTACCTGAATCTCTGCATGAAGTCGAGAAACAAAATTAGCATCTGGTAAGCTTGCAACATTAATATCAGGCATGATTTTATCTTTCGGCTTGCCAATGCTAATAGTAGAAAAATTAAGCGGTAACTCCAGAGGAGTGTCGGTTTGAACATGAAAAAGCTCTAAACTCAGCCCTGTTGTCTGTGATCTGCCTGGATTTTGCATGCCTTGTCTTTAGGGAGCAATTTCTCAATAAGTTTGGATTGCCTTGTTTGGTAGCGAAGATGCGTGAGATGATAACTCTCGATTTCTTGTCTTAATTTTAATACTTATATAATAATCTGTACCATATTATATTCGCTTCCTGCAGGACTAGCTCCCCAGTCGCACAGAATTCATGACAGATTCTGACGACTAACGTCTTTGTTATAAAAACATGTTTTCAGAAGAGGACTAAGTTTCATTCTGCTCTCAAGTCAGGTCTTAAGTCGTTGGATATTTCTACAATACCTCTATACCCATCAATCCGTACTTTTTGACCATCTTGCAATAACCATGTAGCACCTTTAACATCCATAATAGCAGGGATACCATACTCACGAGCGATGATTGCCCCGTGAGAAAGTCGTCCACCTGCCTCAGCAATCAATCCTCCAGCTCTAACGAGCAGAGGTGCCCAACCAGAATCTGTGTAAGGTACGACCAGAATGATGTCTTGATCTATATCCGCAACATCCTGTAAATTCCGCAACACCTTAACCCGTCCTTCTGCTTGTCCAGGACTAGCAGGAATACCTTGTAAAACATGGTCAGGTACGGGGATTGTAGTTCGGAAAGGGAATGCGGGAGGATTATTGCCGTAGACTAAAAGGGGTACTGGATTGAGTTGACTATCTTGTGCAAGTTGTGTGCGTCTCAGTTGTACTAAATCCTGCAACTGTTCGACAAAATCAGGTTCAAAACTTTCAACAAGACGCCGCACTTGTTCAAACTCCAAGAAAAAGATATCTCCTGGTTGTTCAAGTAAGCCCGACTTTAACCAAACTTGTTCCAACGCTACAAAGCACCAGCGCAACTCAGCTAAAAGTTGAGAATAAACCTCTGTCACTCGCCCTTTAAGATTCACACGCTTTTGTACAAACCCTCTGTTCCTCTTGCTTTTCCCTTGACGATTTTGGTGTTTTGGTGGTTCATTTGTCTGTATGAATTGTACAAACAACTGCTTGAGTGCCTGTGATTCTTCTTTCCAGGTTGGAACAGCAATGTCAGTTCCCACTTCGCTCAAATAACCGTAACGCTGCAGCAATTTATCGAACTTGTTTAGAATCTCTTGCCCTTCGGGGGTTTGTGCTAACTGCTCAAACACTTTATCCGGGTCAAACTCAGCTAAGATCTGTCTAGCATTTACAGCTAAATCTTGAATTGCTCGTAACGCCTCTACCTCCGGGGTCTGACTGTTATCAATCTCCCCATCCTTGACCTGAAAGATAGCTTGTCGCAACGCCGCACTCAACGGAGCTAATATACTGTAGTACGTTGCACGGCGAAGTAACTCCAGAATAAAGTTAATTCTTGCCAACAGTCTTGCAGGGTCGAGGTTTTCTACAGGTTCTTGACCTAACTCAGACAACGCTGGAACAAAGCGCCTGCGATTATCCCAGTTAAAATTCAGTGATAGACAAAACTCCCGGAGCAGCAAACGCACTAGACCTGGTAAATTCCGCAATGTGGTTTTTATGGGAGGCTTACTCATTTTTGCTCCCCTAGTTAAAAACTCCAAGCTTTCAGGAGGTAAACCCATGCGGCGGAAAATTGCTCCTAGTAGGGTGGCATTAAAGTAGGATCTCGAATAGTGCAGTGTCGCCGTCTGGTTAAAATCCAACCCAACAGCGCGTTGACCCAGTACCAATGCAAAAATTCCTCCCCAGACGCCACAAGTTAAAGGACGATTAATCGACCAAGTTAATGGGCGAATAAGTCCAGGAATCACCTCTGCAGCAATTTTGCGCGTCCATATAGGTAGTAGGGTGGTTATGGGTCGAGTTTGCAATACCCAAAGAGTTTGACCATCATATGTCCACTCTATATCTTGAGGAATACCGTGGTAGCGCTCTTCCAAATGTCGAGATAGATATGCCACTTGTTTGATTAAGGCTGCTGGTACATTCCCCTGACCTTCTAATTGAATAGAAGTGAAATGATCTGTCTCAAACACATAAGCGCGATATTGCTCAGGCGTCACTCGTCCGGAAACAACACCAACAGCGTTTCCTGGTAAAGCTTCGATGACAATGGCATCACCTTGTTTGGTAATGGGATCGCGAGTAAAAGCAACGCCAGAATAGACACCTTGAACTTGTTGTTGAATCAGTACCGCCATTGCTGCATCAAATAAAGCGCGATCGCGCCGGTACTGTATTGCGCTTTGACTATCGTATGAGGATCGACAGCGGGCGATCGCATCTCGCAACTCCTGTTTACTTGTCACATTCAAAACCGTTTCATACTGTCCTGCAGCGGAAGCAAGTTCTGTATCTTCTCCAATTGCTGAGGAACGCACCACAAACGGTAATAACTCTGAAGGCTGAAGCATTTCTATCAACGGTTCAGGGTTCTCGTACGGAGGAATGAGCCACCCCTTTGGTACTGGGTAACCCCATCGTTTCATTTCAGCTAATCGAGCTGCTTTTTGTCCCACAACAGCAGCATCCAACTCATCATCTAGAGTCAGAATATCTTGGTTACCACGAAAAAATTTAAATGCTGCTTGTGACTCCTTTTGTGCTTCTTCAACAGGAAGATTTAAGTCATCAGGAATTTGTTTGTAAATCCAGGCGAGTAATCCAGCAAGACCAACAGCAGCAACGATTCTAGCTGGGTCTTCATAATGCAGAAGCGCTACAATCAAAGGGAATAGAACTAAAATTCCAAATTTTGCCAGCTGTCTGGAGCGCACAATGGTGAAACTTGCGCTTGCAAGTAACAAAACAAAGACTGCCGCAAGGGAATCATGTACAATAAATCCCCAGAGAGCGTTAGTCGTACCAGCTCCTTTACCCGCCAAATATCGACCTAATACCAAACCAATCAGAGCAACTAATTCCCAAGCTGATTCCTCTCCAAAGAAAGCACGGGTTAGCAAGACTGCGGCAATACCCTTGATAGCTTCAGAGAAAACTGCCAGAATTCCAACCAGCGTACCACCGTGGTAAAAAGCAGATGAAACACTAATATTACCTGTACCAATTTGTGCTAGTTGCCGTCCTGTTATAGCTTGAGTGAGCCAAGCAATGAGCGGTAGAGCACCTAACAGAGGGCAGACTATGAAAACAATTACAATACCCCAAAGTTCAAGCATTTTTACTTTCGGATTTTAGATGTCTTTTGCACCTAAGATCTCAAACCCTAAATTTAATAATTATTCTTAATCGTCATTACATCACTATCATAGATACTTGGCTGTGACGGCAACCCTCATTACCGCTGTCTTCTTTTACATGCTTGACAAAGCTTTTATCAGGAAAGATATAGAGGACGTCACTCGTGAGAATCTGTCATTAAGTCTATACGACTGGTTTAATACTCCGCCCCTACGGGTTAAGCGACTTGAAGGAAGTGCTGAATCCGTAGGGTGGATGAAGAAATGGGTTTAACTTACCTACCAAATCATACTAGGAGTCAGTCACTGAACTGCGTAGGCGACTTGCAGTGCCCAAATGATAAGCGCAATAATTGACCCTAAAAGCAATACGGAAAATATTGTGACGGCTTTTGGGGAATCCGCGCCCTCAAATTTCATAATTCCTCGATTTAAGTCGGACATAGCTTGTTGACACTCCCATGGCTTTTGTTAAACTATCGCTACGCTCAGTTTAACAAAAGCCGTGGGATTCTTGCTTCAAAGGGATTCCAATCTAAAATTACCTCTGGTAGCGAAGCGTATTTTCTCTGCGTTCTGGAGCGCCTGGTGCGGTTTTCAAATCAGTAATCTTTTGGGGGAAGTAACCATAGCGATCGCTAATATATAGCGGTTCTCGTTTGCATGAAGTACATTTTTCAACCTCACCCCCAACCCCTCACGCCAGGTGCTACCCTTACGGGAAGCCGCTACGCGTCTACAAGTCGGCTTTGCCGACGCCAGTCGCTACAACGGAGCGGAGCCACCAGACGCTCCGCCTCCGCTTAACCTCCGCAACGCGCTGGCTCCCCAACGCACTGGCTCTCCGAACTCACGGAGAGGGGAGCGTTTGCGATACTCAAATGCGGGGTGAGGTGACGACTGTATTACACCGAAGTGAGAACCGCTATAATGTAAGAACGAAAGCTCTTACTTTGCAAGGGGTTTAGGGGCTATTGCTGCGATCGTTCTTGGTAGTCGTGGGGTTGTGGTTACGCCTGTTGTGGTGTCTTTGAGGGGTGAGGAGTCAGAGTCATTTTGGCGAGTGTTAAGAGATTGTGGGCGTTCAGTGCTATGGTTGTCCACTGGGCGTACTGGAGCGAGTTTGAACCCTCGCTTGCAATGATTAACTGGCATAAAATGGCAAAGTATGCCATGATTTATCCAGAGTTGAGGTTGCAATACCTGTGAAAAGCATGAATATATCTCTACCTGAGTCTATGCGAACTTATGTGGAAGAACAGGTTGCAAAGGGAGGCTACGGTAGTGTGAGCGAGTATTTTCGTGAGTTGGTGCGACTAGATCGCAAGCGCAAGGCTACTGAACATGTGGAAGCGATGTTATTGGAAGGTTTGAATTCGGGAACTGCAACACAGATGACTGATGAAGATTGGGAGGATGTTCGTCAAGCTGTGCGGGAGAAACTTGCAAAGCGAAAAGGTTTGAGTTGAGCATTATGGGTGAGGTAAGAAAGCGACCCCAAGTTATCCGTGATCTGATTGAGTTGGCGACATATATTGGGGAGGATAACCTGGAGGTTTCTGACGAATTTTTACGTTCAGCCGAAGAGACTTTTAAACAATTGGGAAAAATGCCTGGAATGGGAAAATTATGTCAATTTTCTCACCCAAGTCTATCTGGTGTCCGACAACAGGCGATAAAGGGATTCAGAAAATATATTATTTTTTACCAGGAGATTGATTCGGTTGTTGAAATTTTGCGAGTCATTCATGGTGCAAGGGATATAGAAGAAGTATTTTTAGAGGATAATTTTGGTGATGAAATATATCCCTGACTTCTTTGTCAGGTTTTCGCTTTTCAATCTGAATTCTTGGCTAGAATTCGGGGTTCTTGTCTATCCTTGCAAGCAAATAGTAGCTGTTCATACTCCTTCAATGCACGTTCAAATTTATATTGACTTTCATACAATTGACGGGCTTTTTCTCCCATTCTTATCACTGGTTCGGGTTGCTGGGATAATTCCAGGATTAAGTCTGCTAGTTCTTGGGGTTGATTGGGAGGGGTATTAATTCCACTACCGGAGGTTGTTTGGTACTAGATGCCATAGCTTACTAACACTTTGATACTTTTAGAATAGGCATTGCCCATCCTACATCAAATATATATTTCAATCAATTGAAAAGCGCCATTGACGAGTGTTACTGAGTGTAAAATATACAGAATTTAGAATTCAGGATTCAACAAGTGAAAGTGGCGCTGGTTATCAGTTTAGTGGTTCTTATCGGATTGTTTCTAGTGATAGAGGTAGGATTAAGATTGCTGTTCGGGTTTGGCAATCCCCTAACATACATTCCAGATGAGCAGATTGGTTATTTGTTAGCTCCTAACCAACGCACCCGTCGCTTTGGTCATCGCATTGAGATTAATCAATATTCAATGCGGAGTGAACCAATATCCAAGACGCCTTTACCATCTACTCTACGGGTGCTACTTTTGGGAGATTCCATTGCTAATGGCGGTTGGTGGACAGACCAGAATAATACGATTTCTAGCTTTATGACGCGTTCCTTAACTTCAGCAGTTGCTAGTTCTTTTCAACAAGTAGAAGTGATGAATGCTTCAGCTAACTCTTGGGGACCAAGAAATGAATTAGCTTATTTGCAGAAATTTAGTCGTTTCAATGCTCAAGCAGTCGTGTTACTCATCAACACAGATGATCTTTTTGCAACAGTCCCCACCTCTTTACTTGTAGGACGCGATCGCAACTACCCAGACAAGCAACCATCTTTAGCATTGGTGGAAGTCTTTCAACGTTACGTGTTCAAGCCAACGCCAATACCAGAAATAGAAGCAGTGCAAAATGAAGAGGGCGATAGAGTTGGTATTAATCTAGAAGCAATTGGCACAATCCAAGCACTTGTGCGTCAGGAAAATAGTCAATTCCTTCTTGTCATGACTCCCTTGTTCCGAGAAGTTGGTGAGCCTGGACCCCGCGATTACGAAGTCATAGCACGTCAGCGCCTGACTAAATTTTGTCAAACGCAACAAATTACTTACGTAGATTTTCTACCAATCTTTAACTCAAACCAAGACCCCAAAGCCTTGTATCAAGACCACATCCATCTTAACTTGCAGGGAAATCAGTTGGTGAGTGAGGTGATTAAGCAAGCGTTGCTTAAGCTACTAAGACAGAAATAACTCATCCTTTACAATTTTTAGCGAACAAATAATAATGCTAAAAGTATAGATATGACCCAACCAAAAGTGTATCTACATCGGTCAAAGTTGCGCTATGGCTAAAGAATCTTTCCAAGAAGTTCTAAACTTGAACCAGCGCGTTGACGAAGCACAAACCCATAACTTGTCTGCTGAAAACTTTGCAGGAGCAGACCTCAGTGGTGCAAACCTTAGTGGTATCAACTTATTCAACGCTAATCTCAGTGGCGCCAATCTCAACAATGCCAAGCTTGACAGCACCAATCTCAATAGTGCAAAGCTTGATAATGCTGACCTAAGAGGGGCAAACCTTAGCGGTACCAATCTCGGCGGTACCAACCTTAGTGGTGCAAACCTCAGTGACGCAAACCTCAGTGACGCAAACCTCAGCCTTGCCAATCTTAGTGGTGCAAACCTCAGTGGTGCAAACCTCAGTGGTGCAAACCTCAGTGGTGCAAACCTCAGCCTTGCCAAGCTTAGTAAAGCTGACCTCAATAGTGCAGATCTCAGTGGTACTAACCTTCTTGCTGCTGACCTTAAAAGTACCGATCTCAGAAATGCGAACCTGAGCCTTGCCAATCTCGATAGTGCGAGTCTCAAAAGTGCTAATCTCAGTGGTGCCTATCTTGGTGGTATTAAGCTCAGTGGTGCAAACCTCAGTGGTGCAAACCTCAGCGGTGCAAACCTCAACCTTTCTAATCTCAACCGTGCCAACCTCAGTAATGCTGACCTCCGCAGTGCTAATCTCAGCAATGCTTCTCTGAACCTTGCTAACCTTTATGGTGTCAAAATTAACGATTCAACAAAACTTGATAATAAGAGTCTAGGATAACAGAGTGTTTGTGTTCAAAGGAAAACTACCCTTTTCCTCTAACATATTCCCCTGCAAATTTTCTAACCGAAGAACATTTTATTGCTTAATGGTTCATAAATTAATTTATGTATTACTTTTTACTACAAAATCAAAGAACCAACGTACAATAAACTCAAGTCCACAGAAAAATTTTGATGAGATTGTAATGACCCACATTCTTCCAAAGTGAGCATGGAAGGTTGGGCAAAGGGTAACAGACAAGAATGTAACGGATGCGACAACATTTCTTGTCACCCTTACCAGTGTTCTCCCCCTGGGTATATGTGGGTCATGATCAGTCCTTACTTAACAGGAGGGATTAGATGCTAGTGATTCTCATGGATAATCAAATTTTTGCTCCTCAACAGGTATGTCAATCTTGTTTACTTGCTGATGGAAGCGGTCAACCCCGGTGGCGTCAAGGTAAGCTGCTATGCGGTCACGCAATTCGCAAACTGACTGAACAGCAGCCAGACCAGTATGAGTGTGTCATGGGTTTTCGAGTTGCCAATATTGAATGACCAACACCTATGTTTATTTTTTCTATCTACTCACCTGCGTTATCCTTGGCATAGTAACATCAATTGTTTAACAACAGGAGAAATCAAGATGGCTTGGCGGGGAAGCACCACAGTTCAAAATCGTCTTTTGTCTTGCTTGCCTTATATTTTGCCTTTAATTCAAGTTTATGCATTTGGCTTCTTCTTATTTTCACAGTTCCCCTTTCTGGAATGGCTGTACGTGCCTCTGATTCCTGTTATGCAACTGTATAAATATTTAAATCAATTGATACCATTTATAGGTGCGGATTTTGTCGTTTTCTTTGCTCTGTATCTTCTTGTGGTAAGAAACGAAAAAGTTCAACACCTTATTCGGTTCCATACCTTGCAAGCTCTTTTGCTATCTATATTTACTTATTTGTGCATGGCAATTCTACAACTTATAAGTATCGTGCAACAAGGTGCGTCAATATCAGTACCTTTGTTTGGGAATGTGGTGGTCACCTTGATTTTTCTGGCGGTTGTGAGTGCATCTATATATAGTGTTGTTCAAGCCGTAAGAGGACTCTACGCTGAAATCCCCCTCATCTCCCAAGCCGCTTACACGGGAACTCGTGACTAAGATAGTAATCGTAGTGTTTGATTCCTTTGAGAGACTGGTTGGCACTGAATTGTTTGATTTAGAAGTTTGAATAAGCGAATGGGTGAATTGCTTCTGTGCCCTATTTGCTATCTTCTAAGCATTTGCTTGATTGTCATGACTCGCTTAAAGCCAGATTACTATTGGCAAAGTGAGCAAGTCAGACAAGTCAGGAGTTGGTTTGGTGATAGAGGAGCAAGTGTTTTTTACTACTCTATAGGTGGATTGATACTAGCATTAAGTATTATTGCTTTAACTTGGTAAATCCTTAAACTAGTATCTAAGAATGATACTAGTACGTCACGGCGGAAATAAAGCTACCATTCCAAAGCAACGAAAAACCCACAGAATCAGCCTTTTGACTTTTGACTTTTGACTTTTGACGAACGCCAGCGGCACTAGGTCTGACTTGTCGATGTATTATCTTGTACCTTTTGCCTAATTGTCACGGTATTTTCTAAGCGACCAATACCTTCAATTTCCACACGAACGCGATCGCCAGGATGTAAGGGGCCTACTCCTAACGGCGTACCCGTCAGTACAACGTCTCCCGGTAGTAGCGTCATCACCTGAGAGATGTAGGAGACGAGAAAATCTGGGGGAAAGACCATCTGGTCAATACAGGCAGATTGTACAGGATTTGTCTCCTCATTCAAAAAAGTCTGCAATTTGGCTCCGGGGCTGACTTCTCGGACAATCCACGGTCCTAAAGGGCAGAACGTATCGAAACCTTTAGCTCGCGTCCATTGACCATCCCGTTTTTGTAAATCCCGTGCTGTCACATCATTAGCAATGGTGTAACCCCAAATTTTTGTTTGAGCCTCTGCTGGTGTACAGTTGATAGTGCGATCGCCAATGACTAGCGCTAATTCTCCTTCATAGTCCACCCGTTGCGACTGCGATGGATACTGAATTTCTTCCAGCGAAGCGATGATAGACGTGGATGGCTTCATAAAGAGCAAAGGCTCGCGGGGTACTTCTGTTCCCATTTCTGCCGCATGCTCTGCATAATTCTTGCCTACTGCCACAATTTTAGAAGGAGCGCAAGGAGCCAAGATTTGATAACTTTCTGGTTCCAAAATGAAATCAGTGGGTTGTCCTTGCAGCCAAGGTGGAGCATCTAGCACATGCACCTTAAGAGAAAGTTGTAGCAAGCCGTAGTATACTTGCCCTTCTGGATTTTGAACTCGCACATACCGTTGCGCCATAACCTTGACCAGTACCCTTTTGTGCAATCAAACCGTCACTGTGCAATATTTCAATGAGCGATTTGGCGAAGCATAAAAATGAAAAGCTGGTAAGATTATAAAACCTGACGGGAAAGGACAAAAACCTATATCTTTTACTCAAGATATAGTAAGTAAGTACACTTTCGTACTTGTCATACAATACATGTCGGTAAAAATCTTTAAAGTAGGCATTTGTCAAAGTTGTGGCGAAAAAGCCTTAATTCTGCCAACTCAGGAAGACGAATAAAGTTTTTCAACCGATAATGGAAGCCCGTAAGCCCTGTCATTTTATTGCTCAGGATAAGAGCGTCGGGTCATTCATTGCCCGTGATAAAATCAGGGAAGTGCAAATAGCACAAATAAAAGTTTTGTCCGTTTTTAAACATGACTTCTACTTACGATGCGCTGCACGGCATTGGGGAAGCAAAACGGAAAGGTTAAAAATGATCTCAGAGCATTTCCCTGTCGTCAGGGAGATGATTTCTCCACAGACCAATCTGTGTAACTTGCTCGGGAAAAGGATGAAGAATTCCCACTGAGTGAGAAAGTATCCCGGCAATTCTATTGCAGGGGAAAACGTCAAAAAGTTCCTTGTTGCTTGAGATGTTGATTGGTGTTGGTATCGTCAATAGCGACACCCATGCAAATTAACATCAGCAGCCATATCGTCCATAAGGAGAGCAAAACCATGCAAATAGTTTACGAAACAATGTACATCCTCCGTCCTGACCTGAATGATGAACAGGTAGAGCAAGCGATCGCTAAATATGAGAACTTGCTACGGGAACAGGGAGCAGACAATATCCAGATTCAAAATCGAGGTAAACGTCGTCTTGCTTATGAAATTAACAGGCAAAGAGATGGCATTTACATACAGATGAATTACACTGGTCCTGGCAATATCATTGCTATTTTGGAGCGCTCCATGCGTTTGAGTGAGGAAGTGATTCGCTACCTGACGATGAAGCAAGAGGTCAAAGAGCTACAAGCTGAGGTAGTAACTCCAGCTGCCTAGAGGGTTTGATTCATGAATTCTTCACGCGGCTTTATTGTCCTCAACTTTCTGGTGAAGTCAGAGGAAATAAGCCGCGTATATGTATCCCGGGCGCTTGAACAGGGTGTAGGGGATAGGGTTCGATGCTTATGGGGATTCAAACCCCAACTAATCGAAGACACCGTAAAAGACAGTGGGGTTTTAAACCCCATTGCTCCTGGGGCGGGGTGTTCCCCAGACCCGACACCCAGGAGCGTCTGCGCAGCGCCCCCTTAGGGGCTAGCGACGATAAGACTTTTTTTTAACATAATCTTAAACATAAGGTATAATAGGGAGCGCCTAAAGCTACCGTATAGACAAATCAAATGAAGCGGGTTCAGCCAAATAACCTCGCCAGTTTTACATATAAAAATATGTCAATTGACAAACGCATAATTGCCGCAGTAGTACATAAAAAAGGAAAATATTCTGAATGGGAGCTGTAAGCCACTGTGAGCCAAAATGATACCTCTACTATTCAAGCTCTCTCCGCAGAAGCATCGAAGCTACGCCAAGAATTGCAGCTTCGGGATCAACTCGTTCAACAACTGTCTCAAGAACTCTTTCGACTGGTTAAGGGCAACACTAACTTTATGTCCCAACCAGAAGTATCTGAGCGTTATCTGACTCAGCTACAAGAATTACGAGAACAACTACAAGCTGTGGAACAGCAGGTGACCTTTTATCAAGAGCAAATCTCAGCGCGTGACGCTGAGATTTATCAATTGCGACAGTCTGTGCAAGAACTGACAGACCGCAGTCGGATGCTTGAGCAGGTTGTACAAGAGTTGCCTCAAATTTATCGTCGTAAGTTTGAAGAACGCATGACTCCAGTCAGGGAAAAAGTAGCAATGCTACAGCGCGAAAATCGCCAACTGCAGGCAGAACTCCAAAGTGTCAGTTACCGTCTTGCCCTAAAAACCCGCACTGCTTCTCACAGTGGTATAGATTTGCCGAATTTTAAGCGCGTAGCATCCTCTCAAAATAATATTTCCACGCAAAATGCGTAAAGTGTTAATAGTGGTCGAGTCTGATGGGAGAGAAATGACAGATTCTCCCATCATAAGAAGGATTGTATCAGCAATAGAGATGGCGATCGCCGAAGATGCTACGCAAGCAACCTCTGTGCAGGTTGTTAGTGTGAATGATCTGACATCTAAGGACGAAGGGGTAGGATTGAAATCCTGGGACCCACACACTTGTTCTCAATCGCAGGAGATTATTTATTGCCCTTTAACCCTCTGTGTGCCAGAGAATTTGGTACTGCCGTTTGAAGGAGTTATTAAAGCTTGTCGAGATGTTCCTGGGTTACGTCAACAACTAGCACAGCACATACAAGTGGCAGCTGGCGATGGTTGTTATTGGTTACCAGTAGTACTGACGGTTAAAGGACCTCTCTATGGTGAAGTTATTACTTTAGCAGAGGAATTCAATAGCAAAAAGTTACCAGACAATCTGTTGCTGTGCGACTTAACTTATGACCAGCCGCTCCATTTATCAGATGCTTTGCGTCAAAAGCTATATGAAATGGCACATGATCTCCTGCAATTTTTATCAGCACCACCAGCTACGTATTTGGTGCAGTTTGGACTAGAAAAGAGTGAAATTTGTTTTGACCGTCTTTGGCCATTTCCCACTGCACCTGCTTTGGCTAGCATTGGCGTACAGAGGCCAGATTTATTCACTTGCCATTGGTACTGCCTGACAGCAAAGCCAATACTCGACTTAACAATCATTCCCGTAGCCTAATAGGATTTCAGGCTACTTTCACTAAAATTTTTTCTTGAACAAAGGTGAAAATGTATTTGTTAAGTGTAGAGTATTTCAAACAACTGTGAAAATGTCTTCATAAGTGTGAAATATTTCAAACACTGAATCCAGTTGGGTCAATTCCAAAATTAACCTGACAGGAGCTTGAACATTGCAAAGAACCAAGCGACAACCGCTTTGACGCGCCGATTTTAAGTCTTTAACTAGGGAAACCAACCCAGAACTATCCATGAAATCAACTTTGGCTAGGTCAATAACCCAGAGCTGATTACGTTGAGGAAGCACGGCAGCCATCTTTTCGCTCAGAGCCATACCACCCTGTAAATCTATGCGTCCTTCGGGTTGAAACAAAACGACTTGATATTCTGGTGTGATAGTCATGAATTTAACTGGGTAGTGGAAACACTTTACAAAAAAGCAAAAAACAGACACAGCTACTGATTTCTTTTTAACCACAAAAAATGCTGCTTCACTCAGGTAGCTAAGAACTGGCAGCGATGCGGTTAAGACAGATATTTTCAGTATTTATGCCGTATAATTTGTCTTGACTTTACCCAATATAGGCATAACTATATGACAATTTCGGTAGTAACCGTATCTTTTATCAAATTTTTACAATTTCCTCATCAATTTATAAATTTCTTATAAAAAGAAATTGTTATGTCCCAGTAAGTGTACGGATGTGGTATTTACCCAATCCATAGTCATGAATCAATAGTTACCATTGATTTTTGGCTATGAATTCCGGATTTTTGTAAAATGCGCAATTGACACCTCGCCCAAAAAAGAGTCAACATAGAAGAAAAGTAAAAATTTGTAAAGATAACGGTGCTGGATGTCCCTTGAGTTCATATCGCTAGAAAACATCCAAAAAGTTGCTCATGAATATGGATATTGGGCAATTTTTTTGGGAATATTGTTGGAGAATCTAGGCGTTCCTCTTCCAGGTGAAACCGTTACCTTAGTGGGTGGGTTTCTTGCTGGTAGTAAGGAGCTCAACTACTGGCTCGTTCTGAGTAACGCCATTGCAGGTGCTGTTATAGGAGGTATCTGTGGCTATTGGATTGGTAGAACTGGTGGCTGGTCTTTGCTTGTGCGCCTGGGTAGCTTTTTTAGAATTTCCGAAGCGAGACTTTTGAATATAAAAGAACAATTTAGTGAAAATGCTTCTAAAGCAGTATTTTTTGGGCGCTTTTTAGCTTTGCTGCGAGTTTTCGCAGCCCCACTTGCTGGAATTGTTGAGATGTCCTTCGGCAAATTCTTGATATACAATCTGGCTGGGGCGATCGCTTGGGCTAGTGCTATGGTGACACTCGCTTTTTTTGCTGGAAGAATCGTTTCCTTAGAACAATTAGTTGCTTGGGTTAGCCAATTTGCACTCTTGGCGTTGCTGATTTTAGCTACCGTAATTGCTGTCTCCATATTGTTGGAGTCCCGTCAAAAGGAAGGAGAGGAAACAGGGAAATGAGGCTAAAAACTAAAAACTAAAAGCTAAAACTGAATACCGCTCTGGTCGCACTCGCATTCGCCCGATTCGGGGGGCGCTGTGCGCTGACGCTGCACTTTCTCCTCGTGCTTCCTAAGGGAGGAGCTACGAAATTGCGCGTAGCGTAACCGCAGAGCATATCACAGAGCATATTTTGAATTGCTTGACTCCTCTCATTCCAAAAGGCTAGATATTGCACCCATTAATTCTACAGGGTTCACTGGTTTGGGCAAGAAAATGTGGAATCCTGCCTCTAGTGCCTCGAATTTGTCTTGTTCTCTGCTGTAAGCTGTGAGTGCAACGGCTGGAATTCTCTGTGTTTGCCCCACCTCGTTAAGTCTGACTTGACGAATCAAAGCGTAACCACTCGTGTGTGGCATTCCAATGTCACTAATGAGTACATCAAATTTGAGTTCTTCCAAAACCTGTAAAGCTGCACTGGCGGATGCAACACCTATCACCTTTGCGCCTGCGCCTTGCAAAATTTCTTCCAGTAGTTCTAAAGTAGAACTATCATCATCAACCACTAGGATTTGCACGTCATTGAACTGTGAGTGATGAGAAATTTGTGTACGACTGACTTTTGGCTCCTGTGTATTCATTTCTAAAAGTGGCAGCTTGACAGTAAAAGTTGCTCCTTTTCCTTTTCCTTGACTTTCTGCTGCAACTGTGCCTCCGTGCAATTCCACGAGTTGTTGAACAATCGCTAATCCCAAACCAAGCCCGCTATTAGAACGTGTCGTTGTACTGTCAGCTTGGCGAAAGTGGTCAAACACGTGGGGTAGAAACTCAGGACTGATACCTTCACCAGTATCGCTGACTTGAATCAGTGCTGAGTACTGAGTTTTGAGGAGCCAGCCGCGTGCGGAAGTTTCCGAGGACAATGCTTCCCGTTCGCCGTAGACGTTCTTGAAAGGTAGGATGGAGCTACCGCTAACGGAGGAGAAAAACCCTCTGGAAGAAACTGTCCGTTCCGTTGAGCGGACTGGCGTGAGTGAGTCAGAAGAGTTTAACTCAGTACTAATTAACAGCTTCACTGTAACCCGTCCCCCTAAAGGGGTGAATTTAATTGCATTAGAAAGTAAATTCCAAATAATCTGATGCAAGCGATTTTCGTCTCCCATCACCACTGCAACTGAGCGCTCTAGTGAGGGTTCCAAAGTAATGGATTTTGCTTGGGCTGATAACTGTACAGTATTAAGAGCGTTCTCAATTACGTTTACTAGATTAATAGGAGATACACACAGATGCATTTGCCCTCGCATCAAGCGAGAAGTATCGAGAATGTCATTAATTAACTGATTTTGTTGAAAGGCACTGCGTTCAATAATTTCTAGACTATGATTTCTAGTTGCTTCATCAAAGTTGCGGCTACGTAGTAACTGTGCCCAACCTAGAATTGCGTTCAAAGGAGTGCGAAGTTCGTGGGAGACAATCGCAAGAAATTCATCTTTTAAGCGATTTGCTTGCTCTAGTTCTTCTTCCCGCTGCTTACGCTCGGTGATGTCCAACACCACTCCTATCATGCGCACAGGTTTACCCGTATCGTGATAGTAAAAATTACCTTTTCCTAAAATCCAATGAATACTTCCATCAAACCAAACAACGCGAAATTCATTGTTGTAGTCAGTTTTTGTTTTTAAGGCATGGGTAATAGCTTGAGTAATTGTTTCTCTGTCTTCCGGATGAATATAGGAAATAAATGCTTCATAATTTCCTAGAAAGCTTCCTGAAGGTAAACCAAATAATTGTTCGTGATTTTCAGACCAAATCACTTCACCGGTTACCATATTCCAGTCCCAGGTACCCAAATTAGCAGCTTTCATTGCCAGTTCTAAACGCTCTTCGCTAACTTGCGATCGCTCAACAGCAACAGCATATTCGTGCAGTAATGTCTGCTTTTCTAAACTTTCCCTAATTGCGATCACAAGCAACCAAAGCTTTCCCTTTAAAACATAGTCACTCAGCCCAGACTTCATGCCCAAGACAGCAACTTCTTCGTTGCCGTTATCAGTGTACATAATGACAGGACACTTTGGATATCTAGCTTTAATGGTTTCGAGAACCTTTAAGCCATCAGTCCAGTTTAGACAATAGTCCGTGATTGCGATATCAAAATTACCTGCTGTTAGCGCTTCCTCAAAACTCTTAGCATTAATAGAGGTGACCTCTATTGGAGAAAATTCTTGCTCTAGTTGCCGTGTTATCGACAGGTGATCATCAAAGTTGTCATCAATTAGGAGTATGCGAAGCATGATATGTGCTATTTAAAAGACGTAGCCTGAGAAATTAAGTGTAAATTTTAATTGATTGGTGAGGTATCACACCCTTTATATCATTTCCTGTGAAACATCTATAACATGGGCTAATGAAGATATTAACAAGAGTTTTTGTCAGTAATTATACGTGTCATCGCCCAAAAATCTTTACTAAATCTTTATAGATAGAAAAAATGATTTTCAGAATTTTTATAAAAATTTAAGTCTTATATTGCTGCACTTTAGCTGTAGGATTTAGCACGACACTGCAATTGGTGGTTGACGGCATGAAAATTTTTGAGTCTGTTGGGGGAAAGCCTTAATCTTAGAACAAAGACCTCTCTAAAATCAGTATAGGGTCAATAAAGCGTCACGCCTGTTGGAGTTACGTCTAGTTGAAACTATCTGATGCCAAAAGCATAGTCTTCATCAATTAAGTTTAAACATGGATATCAAAAACGGCTTTGTAGATACTGTAGGTCATACACCACTTATTCGTTTAAACAGCTTTAGTGAAGAAACTGGGTGTGACATTCTTGGTAAAGCAGAATTTCTCAACCCTGGTGGTTCCGTTAAAGATAGGGCAGCACTTTACATTATTCAAGATGCCGAAGAAAAAGGTTTACTCAAACCTGGTGGGACAGTAGTAGAGGGAACAGCTGGTAATACTGGCATTGGGTTGGCACATATATGCAACGCCAAAGGCTATAAATGCTTGATTATAATTCCTAACACACAGTCCCAAGAGAAGATGGATGCTTTGAGGGCATTAGGCGCAGAAGTTCGCCCTGTCCCCGCTGTACCCTACAAAGATCCTAACAACTACGTCAAACTTTCTGGTAGAGTCGCTAGCGAGATGGAAAATGCCATTTGGGCAAATCAGTTTGATAACTTAGCAAACCGACGTGCTCATTACGAAACCACAGGACCAGAAATTTGGGCACAGACAGATGGTAAAGTTGATGCTTGGGTGGCTTCAACAGGAACTGGTGGAACCTTTGCAGGCGTAGCAATGTATTTGAAAGAGAAAAACCCAGCAATCAAATGCATTGTTGCAGATCCAAAGGGAAGCGGACTTTACAGCTATATCAAAACAGGCGAAATCAAGATTGAAGGCAATTCTATTACCGAAGGCATCGGTAACAGTCGTATCACCGCTAACATGGAAGATGCACCTACTGACGACGCCATCCTGATTGATGACCGCGAAGCCATACAGGTTGTTTATCAGTTACTGCGGAAAGATGGCTTATTCATGGGTGGCTCTACCGGTATAAATGTTGCTGCAGCCGTTGCTTTAGCAAAACAAATGGGACCAGGACACACTATCGTCACCATTTTGTGTGATAGCGGTTCCCGTTACCAGTCGCGCATCTTCAACCGTGAATGGTTGGAATCAAAAGGTCTTTCTCTAGATTAGTCATTGAAGTGAAAAGCATTATAGAACACCCAACAACTAACACTGAAATGACAACTGACACATGACAAATGGAAAGTATATCTCCATCCTCTGACTCCCCAGCAACGTCACTTGTTTCCCCTAAGTGCGTTCGTGTTTGCCAAAATCGCACTTGTCGCAAACAAGGTGCAGCAAAGGTATTAGCGGCTTTTGAAGCGTTAGCAACTCTTGAAGTGACTGTCACTGGTTCTAGCTGCTTGGGACAATGCGGTAATGGACCAATGGTGTTGGTACTACCTGATATGGTCTGGTACAGTCGTGTTCATCCAAATGAAGTACCTCTACTGGTAGAACAACATTTACGCGGTAGTCAAAGAGTGACACAGATGCTCTATTATCGGTTTCATCCACAGGGATAAAGTTCATTATTAACAATTTATAGAAATCTGCACTCTTTTTGACCGAAGCGAGACATCTGATTATGAATATTCAGCAGCTACGTCAGTCTTTGAAACTTAAGTGGGTGAGTTACTACTACAACAATCGTTCATGGCTGGTAAAAACGAGAGTTTGGGGAACTTACGATGGTGAGCGTCGCCCGAACTCTGGTTTTATATTGGCAACTTTGTCTGTTTTGGAACCACAGCTTGAAGAAGTTTTGCCTTTTATTTTGGAACTCAACAACGATCCTGATCAGATTGTTGTCGCTTTAGGTCTTAACTTTAATCCTGAGGAGCACTTACACTTAGTAGAATCAGTAGATTCTGTAGCTGAAAGTGAGTTGAACTGTGAGTCTGCTCTCCAGACTTTACCCGATCATCAGCCTGTAACTCCCAGTTTCGTTACTGTAGAAAAAGAAAACAACAACCAACCTGTACCATCTATTGCAGTGACTAGCGCAGTTCCTTTTCAAACGCTTAGCGAGTGTAAACATTTGACTTTTGCTACAACTGCTAGTGAGGAGAAAAGTCTCAGTCAATGCGTACAAGCTGTGGAAGTTGCTAGCACTCAAATGGACAGCTACTCTATGCCTTTGATGACAGTTACTAGCACTCAACTAGAAGGCAAAAGCCAGTTTATACCCTTGGTTGCGTTTTTCTCTACAAAATTTGAAAACAAAAGTCAATCTGTACCATCTGTTGACCTTGCTACACAGTTGGAAAATAAAAGCAAACATAGGTCATTACTTGCGGTTGCGATTTCTGATGGGGAAAGCAAAAGTAGACTTGTGTCATCAGCTGCAGTCATTGCTAGCGAAGTGGAAAGCAAAGCTGTTTCATCTGTTGGGTTGGCTACAAAGATGGAAAGCAAAGGTAGACTTGTGACAACTCCACAAAAAGATGCTCATAACCAAGTGAATCCACCACCTGCAAGCACGAGTCATTTAGTTAATTGGATAGATGACTTTTGTCAAGGTGTGGAGTGGGATAGAGAGGAAACTCGTTTTATTCCATAAAACGACATTAGGAACTTCCAAGAAATAAAATATCCGTTTTTCCAAAATGATTAATTATTTTCATTTTGGTTTTATTCAAGAGGAAGTGGTTGCTGTCAGCAACCGCTTCCTCAGCCCCTATGGTATCTCAACTAGAATAAGAGATACGGTTTGAGTAGGATCTTGCATCGGTATAAGTTATGGTAATGGTGCGAGCAAAGTCACTCCCAGATGCAAATGCAAATGCACCCGCGTTTGCTTGGGAAGGAGAATATTGAAATCCACCTTGAACTTCTTTTGCTTCTTCAGGAACAATTTCTACGTGAGACAAGTCTTTAATAATCATGATATTGTTCTCCTGAGAATGACTAGTTGATTAGTCTGAGTTGCTGTCAACGTCACAGAAAAGCTATTGAATAAAATCACGTGTTTTGTGGAGCTTTTATCCAATAGCTTCTTAAACTAAAACTTGGTAAAACAAGCTTTATGAAACACTTGCACTGGCATAAGCAGTGGTGTAAGTAGGTCCATTAGCAGCGGAACCAGCAGCAGCACCAGCAACAGCGTATTTATATCCATAGTCAATGCTATAGCTATACTGGCCAGTTGCGGGGTCAAAGGAATAAGATATGTTGTAATCTGAAGTTGAATCAGAGGCAGCAAAGGTTGATACACTGCTTGTGGGTGAGGTGACAGTCAGTCCAATTTGAAGTCCTCCGTACACTTGAGTATGACTCGGAAGTTCAGTTTCAAAAAAGCTTAGGTCAACAATTTTTAATCCACTCATGATTTCTCCTTTTTCAAGCAGATATATCGCTGAAAGTTGTTAAACAACTTTCAGCGATTTTTCCTTTTCTATTTACAATGCCTCTCAGCAAAGTTCCACCTATGCAGCAGTGGAGCTTGAGGATGAGCTTGAGGAAGCACTGTTGGGGTAGCTGTAGTAGTAGGGGTAGTAGTAGTGGCTTCCAGAACTTGCACTTGTATAAGTGCTGGTATTTGTGACAGCGAAGTTCTTACCGTTAGCATATGCATTAGCATATGCACTAGATGATGCAAATCCACCTTGAATTTGATTATATTCAGTAGCAATTTCGATGTGAGAAATGTCTGTAATAATCATATGATTCTCCTCGGAATTACGAGTTTTCACTTTTTGCTTTTTTGTAATCAAACAATCCATTTGATTACGTGTATTAATCTAGCATATTTCTTCAACGACGGCGGCTATTTTTTCATCAAATTTTATTATAAAAAATTTGTTTTTTGTTGCCTTTCGTAGGTTTTTTCTTATAAATAAAAACAGGAAGAAAGTAGGCAGCATAAAGATATGGATTGCCTCAATTAGATAAACCATATATTTATGTTTGAGACGATATTTTTCATCTCAAAAGTCAATTTTTAATAAAATCTTTTTTAAAAAAATCTCATAACAATCACCTCGGTTTTGTTCAAAAATTAGCCTATTAAAGCCTTAAAGGAATAGTTTGAAAAATTTTTCTCTTGATGTAAAAAACAAATCCCCTTAACTTTATGGCGACTAATCGATAACTGAATCTAAGCCTGCATCAACACATTTTCTGATGCTTGAAGATGAGCATTGGAATCTAACATAGTCAATATTTCTAGTGTTTCTAGCTGTTGCTGTAATTATTCAGAAAACAACTATTGATAGATTCTGAGAGCGTAACTGCTTATCCAACATAGGTTGAAAAATTTTTTATACCCAAATTAGATAAGGACAGACGCCTAAAGGCGTATCGCACCACTCGTTGTCGCAACGAAATCTTGTAAGATGTGATCTGGCTTCATGGAAAATTCAGAATCAAAGATTACCCAGCAATGCGCGGGCGATAAGCCGGAGGCTTGACGCTTCGCGTATCGCCAGACGTTGAGGTTGTCCGCCAGAAAGCATCCCACCACCTTTAATGCTTGCAGTTTCTCTTGTTTGAGATAGCAAAGCTTGAGGTTGCTTGAAGCTTTGGCGATATATGAGACAAAGTCTAGTGCTGGAAACAGGTGACTTCTCCAAACAAGGAACCTGTACTGTAAGTTGTGATTAAGTTCTCCGCGCTATCCAACAGTCTGACTTTGTTACGACGAACGAAATATATTCCTGCAATACTGTCTGTTGTTTGCCAAAACTGTTTTATGGGTGCTGGTTCTACGATTTCTACCTGTGCGATGCACTCTAAGCTGTTCCTGTTATGAAACAGTTTGGTCAAAAGCTGTAGCAAGTTGTTGACACAGCTGCTGTTGTGAAAACTCTGATGTCATGACTTTACCTCCACCGCAAGAATGAGTCTTTGGGTCTGAACGAGATGGGGGTTAACCGTAAACTACACTCCGGTTGGAGGAGCAGCTGCTCATAGCAATATATACACCTGTAAAAGGTGCTATCAAAGCTTGCTAAAGCTTGCGTTTGATTTGTCTTGTGTAACATAATAAGGTCAGTTGCCGTCATGAAAGTGGACGCATGAGTCTACTGCAACTGTCGTAAGCCCCGGCGAAAAGGATAGACAGCTGCAGATTTAATTAGCCCTGGGAAGCTAATTAATCGTACGCGTGACGTGTAGCTAACCCTGGAAGCCCCTCGCTAGTGTTAATGGGGCTATTCCTGGGTTCATGAACACTTTGATTTCCCTATTTTCGGAGTTTATGGGGTTAACTTGAACGAATAGGGTAGTCAAAGATCTGCAGACACATCAAGTGAAAGTTTTATTTTTTAATGAATAAGAAAGCTATAAAGACGCATTGACTAACAAAGATAGACAAAATCTTATTAGTGAATGGCAGTCAGCATCCCT
>JAAUSC010000315.1 GCA_012031965.1 Scytonema sp. RU_4_4 | reverse complement strand
CTCAACATACTGCTTCGTAGCAATAATTGAAGTACTCATACTTTTTTTCGTCCATCCTCTTCAGAGGAGTCTCAATTTTATGGCAACATACTTTCAATCTTAAAGTAAATTTCTTCACAGAACGCACTACCTACAGTTAAAGCCAAATAAGTGTTATTGTCGGTATCATTCCTATTGCTATTGCTATTGGTATACTGCTTCTGTGGTGGTCTCCAAAGGTTACCGCTCTAGAACAATTCCTCAAATATCAGCTAGCACTCGAAGAGGAACAACCAGAAAGACTTTTATATCTAGCAGTTCCTTTGGATACCTATCGTTCTTTTTTTAACTTAGAACTTCCGCGCTTGTTAATCCAATGCTACCAAGTTCGGCTGATTGTTTTCGACCCAGAAGAGGAGGCGATCATCAAATGGCAAAAGTAGAAGAATATCGTCAACTTATTCAAGAACTGTTACTTGCTTACAGTGAAATCAAAGCCAGCAACGAAGAAGTCGAAGCAGAAGTCATTTTTGATAGCGATCGCGATCGCTATCAACTTGTTCATGCAGGCTGGTCAAACAAACGCCATGTATATGGCTGTGTTTTGCATCTAGATATTAAAAACGAAAAAATCTGGATTCAGCACGATGGTACAGAAGGAGGTATTGCCAATGAGCTTACCAGTCGAGGTGTACCTAAACAAGACATCGTATTGGCTTTTCATTCCCCCTTCAAACGGCAATTTACCGAGTTCGCTGTGGGTTAAGATACCGAGAAAATTTCTGAAAGCCCTTTCAGAAGGCAGAGGGCAGAGGGCAGAAGGAACCCACGCTTAAAAGCGATAGTATCGCTACTGAATGCCATCGGTTACCCTGTTCCCTAAACAAGCATCAATTTGCATAAATTTTCGGCTACTGTAATATAACTATATTTTTTCATTAGCCGTCAAAACTGCCTGGATTTATAACCACCCTGGTTATTTCTGTTTCTGGGCAGTTTCCAACCACCTTTTACCCATTTCAATCGGGATACCCAACGGTGGACAAAGGATTTTAATTAATTCAATTCCCCCAGCTAAAATGACATCCCGAACGCGGGAATTAGTTTTCACTTCGTCATTAAATTTATTGACAAACACTTGTTTTTCGTATTCTGTTGTTGTTGGGTAATTTGTTTGCAGTTGTGCTAATAAATCTTGAATTTCCTTGGCAGCTTCGGCTGGAGTTTTCTCTGCAACATTTTTACCGATAATAGTACCTTGATTCTCTTCGATAATTTGCACTACTTCAGGTTTTTCAAAGTTGTATTTAGACGCTTTGGATTGTTCTGACATTTTTTACCTGTGAAAATATAGCAACACGGATTGAAATTTCCGACTTCGCAGAAGTTGTCGGGGATCTTAATATTGGTTAGGTTTCAGTTGTTTTTCTTACCGATGACATCACCTTCATTTTTCTCTATAATTTGTACTATTTCGGAATTAATTATAGTTGTAGAGCTAGTAGGTGTTGATTTTGTTTCTTCTATTGGGGGAGAATGGAAAAGTTGATGGTTGTAAAATTTGCAGCGTTCTTGAATTGCACCAATAGTGTGAACAACATCTTCTTTGCCTTCTCTTTGCATCTGCCAAAGATGAGACAAGGCTTTATAACTAGCGATATTTCTTAAAGTCTTAGCCGCACAAAGACAGATGTTATAATCTTTATCATTCAAAGCACTTATCAATTCCTGAATGACTTCTTCATCGTCAAAGTTTTCTAAAGCACTGACCAATTCATCTCGTAAACCTGGATGTGAGCTTCTAAAATACTTAAGTAATGTTGAAATTGCTTCTTTTCTTCCAAGCTTTCCTAAAGCGATAGCAGCAGCATAAGATGAATTCTCTAATGCCTTGATTAATCCACTAATTGCTTCTTCACTATGCAACTTGCCTAATGCTTCAGCAACTTTGATAAATACACTAAAGCTACGGAATTCAAAAAGCCATCTTTCTATTGCTTTTTCATCGCCTAGTCTCCCTAATTCTTCTTCACTTATCCCTTGAATGATTACTTCGTAAGTGTCGAGTTTGACCGATGAATTAACACTCATCTGATAGTGTCTTAATGCTTTAAGTAATTCTGGAATAGCTTCTTTACAACCGAGTGTTCCTAAAGCAATAGCAGCGCTTCTGCGAACATAATAGTATTTATCTTGTAATGCTTGATATAATGGAGGAATAGCTTCCTGATCACCTAACTCTCCCAATACTTCGGCAGCAGTTTCACGAACATGAGGGTTATGATATGTTAATCCATTACTTAAAACTTTAAGTGCTTCTTTTCTGCCTAGCTTCCCCAAGACAACAGCAGCAATCCAGCTAATATTTTCATCTGGATTTGTCAAGAGTCTACGTAAATCAGGAATTGCGGCTTCACTGTTTAGTGCTATTAAAATTTTAGCAGCATTTTCCGAGCGATTTGTATCTTGTAAATCCTTAAGTAAATATGGAATTACTACATTTTTGTCTAGTATTGTTAGTACATTAAGTATACTTTGACTGACAAAGTCATGATTTTCGATTTCTAATGCTTCGAGCAAATTTGGAATGGCAGTTTTATTATCTAACTGTCCTAAAAGAAAAGCAGCATTTTGCCGACGAGAATCGGAGTTTTTGTCTTGCAAAGCTTCAAATATTTCTGGAAGTAATACATCACTATCGATTCTTCTTAAAACTTTACCCGCACCAGAAGCCCAATACATAAAAAATGCCAAAGGGTTTTTATCTAACTCTTTCAAAAGTTTATTGCGTAGTTTGAAAAAAGCATCTTCTTTAGAAATTTTTCCAAGAGCTTCAACCAGACTCACCCAGACTGAGATATCATTATCTCCTACAAAGCCTTGATTTTGAATAAATAATTCCCAACTTTCTAATTTTTGAAGTAGTCCGAAATGTGCATCTTCGCAATTTAAATATCCTAACCATTCAGCAGCTTTTTGGTAGACATTAGCATTCTCATCGTCTAAAGCGTTAAGTAATCCCGAAATAACTGTTTTTGTACCAATCCTACCTAACGCATTAGTAGCCGCTAAACGAATAGCCGTGCTTTCGTGATTTAATGCTTGTTTTACAGATGTGATCGCAAATTCCGAGCGAGTCATTCCCAAAAGTTCAATCTTAAGTCTTTGGTGAACCTCTATCCCCAAAACCAACCCCACTGTCTTCTCTTGAAACTCCCGCTTCACTTCCCCCGCTAACCGCGCACCCAACATCAAATCCACACCCAACGCTAACCGCACCACCCGCAAGGCTAAAGCTTCATCCTCCACCAAAGCCAATGCGATCGCTATACTTTCCGTCCACTTAAGATAATTCAAATAATCCCGCTTTAACTTTGCATCGCTCAAGTTAGGTAACAACCTCAACAAATATTCCGCCGCATAATATTCTTGAAAAAGCTGATGGTGAAATTGAATCAAAACTTGCTCGGATTCGGAAGCTTTACTCTCCAGCAAGCAATGTTTCAACAAACCCTCTAACCAATCCTTGGCTTTTTGCGCGGGATACTCTACCCTACCTTTGAGAAAATCCTCTAAAATTGTTTCCGCTTGACTGCGAGAAATTAACAGTCGAAAATTTGTAGGGTTGGCTTGGGGATTTTCGGGTTGCATCATCACAAATGCTAGATGCTGCAATAATTCTGCTTTCCAACGTCGCAATCCTTCCGCAACCGGAACAGTTTCTTTTTCTTCTTTCAGCTTGTTAACTGTACTGTCAAACTGACGAAATAAATCTCCCCGACTTTTGGGAATTTCCCGTTTTTGAATAAATACATCGCACAGCATCTTTAATATCAACGGAGTTTCCCCCAACTCCCGCAGTCTATTTCCCAACTGCTGCAACATTTGCTCACCCTGTTCTGGGAGATACACAAGCACAAACTCTCGCATCTGTGCTTCTGTCAGAGGTTGCATTTCCAGTTGTTTGTCAATTCCTAAACTTCCCCCCACACCTAAATCCCGCGTGGTAAAAATCATTAGTGTTTCGGGGTAATCTTGACGGAATCGTGCTACTTTATCGCGTGCTTCATCGGAGGGTAATTCGTTCAACCCATCCATCAACAACAATAATTCGTCGTCAAGTAGTAAGTCTTCAATTTTATTAATATCAACGCGCTGTTTGTGCTTTCGCAGAAATTTGTAAATTAAAGTTTCTACCGAAGTATCCCAGTTGCGGAGTTCTACCAAAACCGGAATTTTTCGCTTTTCTCCCTGGATTGCTGCTTGTGCTTCTTCCCACAGCAACCGTTGTAAAGCAGTGGATTTACCAGAACCCGGTTTACCTATCAATAATACATGGTCTTTGGCATATTTACGGATACCCTCCAACACGGGCAACAGCTCAACTTTTTCCTGTTTTCCCTCACCTGGCATTCCTTCCCGTTGTTTTGGCTGCCGTGTTTGCACCATCAAACCTACGTCAAATACTTTACCCTCGACATCGGTCAAAGTATACATATTCGACCATTGCTGATACTTCTGGGCGATATTTTCTAGATATGTCTGGAACTCAGGACGAGGAAATAGAGGCGAGACTCCAGAGGAGTTACTTGGCGATTGCCTACGGCAGAGCTTCGCTGAACGCTGAAGTTCTTCTCGAATTCGTTGCAGCAAATTATCAATTTCTAGCTGCTTGTCTAAACCTACTAGTCCACGTACTACTTCCAACAACGCACAAAGCGCAGGTTTCCCAGGGATAATTTCTCCAAAGGCTACCAGTGTGTTAACCATTTGGGGAATAAAAACATCCGCAGACGTATCCCACACCAAAAGGTTTAATACTGGTGAATTAGTTCCTAAAGCCAGTTCAAGATATGCTTGACGTTGTTGCTTATCCCGCATAAATGGTGTGAGGATAAGCAATAACTCTTGAATGATTTTTCCACTGACTTGTGCCATCTGCTAACTATATCGCCAAACGAGCATAAATTTCTGGTGCGTTGTTTTTCAAGTCGTTTAAAAGAGCTACTGCACTCGTCCCTGCATTACGTAAATACCTTAGCTGCGTACTTGGTTCCGGAAAGATTAAGGGTTTGCCGAAGTCCGGGACATTTTTCAGGGTTACTACTGTAAAATCCAGTTCTTTGTTAGTGTAAAAAGCACCATCCGGTAAAGCCCCAATAATCTTTTCTTTGATATCAGCAGTATTATCCGTTCCCCTCCAGTTGTTAATTCCACGGCTAGGAGTGACTGGAACATCAAGCGGGTAATTCTGAAATAGCTCTACTATAAAATCTTTATCCTCATCCCGAGTAAAGGGCTGCTGACGCTCCTGATGTTGTTGATTTAAGACTGTAACAGCAAATAACCCAAGACACCCTAAACTATTTTTTTACAAGCTCTAACTGATGAAAAAAGTTACCATCGCTAAAATCTGTACGTATAGCTTGATAGGATTAACGTCTTTCCTTGCTGTCCTAAGTACAAATACACAAGTTTTGACTCAGACAGCAAAAAGTTCCAACACTCCACAAAAATCTTTTCCCTCTAACTTAATTTGGCCTACTCAGGGAATAGTTTCTCAGGGTTTTCGCAAATATCAACATGAAGGAATTGATATTG
>JAAUSC010000314.1 GCA_012031965.1 Scytonema sp. RU_4_4 | reverse complement strand
GCAGGGAGTAGGGGAGCTCTGAGAGAGGGAGAGGAAGAGCTAATATCGATGGGTTCTTCTTCCCCTCAGCACCCTTCTCCCCCTATCCCCAAGGGGACCCCGAGTCCCCCTACCCTGTTTCCCCCTCTTCTTCCTCATCTGGCAGAATATGGCTAGGACTGGACGACTCTACCCACAGCTTACGACCTTATCCATCGCTGTCAACTGTTTGGGGGATGGTAGCCCGAACAGCTTTTACGCAGCTACATTATTCCTTAGGACTGTTAACTGTAACAGTCATGGGGATGATACTGGTCTATATAGCTCCACTTGTTAGTGCAATCTTCGGTTTGCTCACTGGAAATTGGCTTGTAGCTTGCATCGGCTCATTGGGTTGGCTACTTATGGCTTGTGCTTACTTGCCTACCATCCGATTTTATAGGTGTTCACTCTGGTTGACACTGTGTCTTCCAGGAATTGCGCTCCTATATACGCTGATGACTATCGACTCAGCGGTGCGTCATTGGCAAAAGCGAGGAGGAACTTGGAAAGGAAGAGTCTATTCTAAAACTGAAGATGCTAGTTAGCCTAGTGAGTCGTTAGTAGAACCACTAATGACTAATGACTAATGACTAATGACTAATAACTAAATTCATTTTATGGCTTCAATTGCTCGTAAGAATTTATTGGAAGATATTCCTCGCTTTTTGGTGGCGCAGGCGGGAATTTTATTTGCTGTTAGCTTAGTCACCATTCAAACAGGTCTTCAATATGGGTTTGCTCGTTCTTCTACCCAGTTAATCGATCAATCCCGTGCTGACGTTTGGGTGTCTTCTAAGAATATGCAGCATGTGGGGCTAAGTATACCAATTCCCTACGAACAAGTCACCAAGGCACGCAAAGTCAAAGGTGTAGACAAAGCTGAAGCTGTCATTATTGATGGTGGACTTTGGCATGAACTTGAAACAGACGAGATTACCTCCATCACAATCGTTGGTGCAGATCCACAGGGGATGTTATTTGATAGTTCAAACATTGTTGAAGGTCAATTCAATGACTTGAAGCAATCGTTCACTTTCATGATTGACAAAACTAACCTGAATTCTCTTCATCTCAAAAGCTTGGGCGAGGTAGGAGAAATTAACAATACAGCAGCCAAGTTAGTAGGTTTTACTCAAGGTACTCAGTCAATTGTCTTTGGTACCTTAGTGTTCACCTCTTTAGAAACTGCCAATACTTATAGAAATTACAGTACTCCGAGACAGGCTTCTCCAAATAACGTGGGTTCTTCTGCGAAAAAACCAATATCAACAGACCAGATTAGCTTTGTTTTGGTTCGGGCAAAACCAGGTCAAAACATAGGGAAACTCAAGCGAGATTTGGAACAGGCTTTGCCAGACACCCGTGCTTACACTCGCCAAGAAATGTCTAAAATCACACAAGATTATTGGCAGGTTCGCTCTGGAATTGGATTTATTCTCGGTCTTGGTGCGGTGGTTGGTGTCGTTGTTGGAGCAGTTGTGGTGAGTCAAATTCTCTATGCTTCTGTCACAGATCATATCAAAGAATTTGGCACCCTCAAAGCAATGGGGGCATCTGATTGGTTTATTTACAATGTCATTATTGAGCAAGCAATCTGGATGGCAATTTTAGGCTATCTACCAGGAATCGCTCTTTGCCTAGGAGTCGCAGCTTGGACAGCAACCGCACAAGGAATCGTCATTTTAATTACACCCGTGTCAGCAGTCACGGTTTTCGGAATTACAGTGTTGATGTGTGTTAGTTCTGCTGTTTTTGCCATTCAAAAAGTCACTCGCGTAGACCCGGCGATTGTCTTTAAAGGATAGTTCTCTTCGCAATCACGACTCTATCTTGAAAATAAAAGTAGGGAGAGGGTGAGAAAGTCAGAGAAATATTTTTGTCCTTGTTGATAGTAAATACCCTTGTTTACTATTTTAGACAGTGCTAATTATTACTATATAAAACAAGTAAGTTTTTAGTCGTCGAAAGTACACAACAAATCTTAACTAATAATTAAAAACTGTATATGCCCAAAGAATTTGAGCAGAGAACTGATTCTAAAATTCCATCTCAGAATTTTGTCAAGAGCAAATATCAAATGGGTTCCACCGTAACAGGTGCAATAGTCGCCGAAGGGGTGGAAATGGTCATTAATTCCAAGCAGCAGCGCCTTCAAATCCTGAAAAAAGTTTACTGGCAGATCCAAAAGGGTGATGTAGAAATTTTAATGGGACCTTCTGGTTCAGGAAAAACAACTTTGCTATCTATTTTAGCGGGACTGTTGACTCCAACGGCTGGTAATGTTTATTTACTTGGGCAAGAAATTACTAGAATGTCACGAACTGAACTCGCTCGGTTCCGAAGACACAACATTGGGTTTATTTTTCAGGATTTTAACTTGTTCCCAGCACTAACAGCTATTGAAAATGTAGAAGCAGCCTTGAATGTCAAAGGGATTCGTGGAAAGTCAGCGCGCAAGGAAGCACAAGCTTTGTTAGAACAAGTTGGATTGGAGGACAAAACAAAGCAACTTCCTCGTGATTTGTCGGGAGGACAGAAACAAAGAGTGGCGATCGCCCGCGCCTTAACTGGTCATCCAAAGGTGATTATGGCAGATGAACCAACGGCTGCTTTAGACTCTCACAGCGGACATCTGGTTATGGAGTTACTGCGCGGACTGGCAAAAGAACAAGGCTGTACAGTGTTAATTGTGACCCATGACCCCCGCATTTTGGATTTGGCTGACCGAGTGGCGTATATGGAAGATGGAGTTCTTAAGCATTAAAAAAAATTGTCTTTGAAGCATTTAATCATAGTCTCACTTGGCAAGGCGCATATCCAGAAAGTTTCCGTATAATAACTAGTGAGCCAGCTTTGCTACTACAGTTGTAATAACGTTTTATGGCTCTTATTCACCAAAATTTTAAGCCGATTTACGGTTTCAAGGCAAAATCTTTGTGCAAGATTACCTTATCACAACTGTAGTATTTGCCTTGTATGTCCGTGTTCTGGCGCCAAGACGGTTAGGGAGGATCTCTTATGAGCGTTGTGGAGGAAGTCGTTGCCCAATTCGCCCGTCCCACAGGATTTTGGGGGAATATCGCTGGCTTTATCATGGCCAATAGGTCATCAAATCTTGAACGCAATGAGTGGGCAATTTCCCTGCTGCACCTGCAACCCTCCGACCGCGTCTTGGAAATCGGTTTCGGGCCTGGCGTGACCATCCAAAAGATGAGTGAAATTGTGTCCCACGGTCTTATTTGGGGGATCGATCATTCCGACGTGATGTTCAGACAAGCTTCGAAAAGAAATCAACGGGCCATTGCGGCTGGAAGAGTGCGACTGGCGCTCACTTCGGTATCGCAATTGCCCGCCTTTGACGGTCCATTCGATAAGATTCTGGATGTTAATGGCTTTCAGTTCTGGGATAACCAGATTGAGGTGTTGAGACAGCTAAGAGAGCAATTGCGCGCAGGAGGAATCATCGCCCTCGTTCATCAACCCAGAAACCTTGGCGCTACAGAAGATGATGCGACTGAAGCAGGAGAAAGGTTCGCACACTATCTGGAAATGGCTGGATTTAAAGACATCAAAGTGGAACGGAAGACCATGAAGCCTGTCTCGACGGTGTATGTGCAAGGAAGAAATCCTCTATAGGGACGACAGCAGAAGACAGCGTACGAAAGTGCATCACGGTCCCAGAGCCTTCTTGGTACAGTTAGGCGCGGGCTAACAACCGCTTCCACCTGACGCCCAGGACTCGCCGTTTATTGGGGTTGACGGCTGTAGAAATGAATTTCTCTGTGGGTAGTTCACATACCTACGGCTTGATCGAAACGCAACATCTCCAAGCTTCTGTCCCCATACACCCCGTCTATCTGCTGACGACAGCAGTCAATCGCAAAATCATTTAACTCCTCTGGCTCAATACCGTACATATCCTGAAAGACCTCTGGTTCTACACGGCAAAATCGCGGACGATTTGGGTAGATGCGACATTCTCGGGAATCTTTGTCGAAATTGACACACCATCCCCCTTCACCAACCATGCTCAGATACAGTTCCAGTTCCTCTGGTAATAAATACTCGTGCAAGTCTGGACGATCTGCTGGGTTAAGATGACAGCAGGCTCCACATTGCTTAACACATTGCCAAGTTGCCATGATGAAAACCTGTTATATACGTGCGACTTGTTTCAGTCTTTATAGTTTTTTTTATCATTTTGTTAAGTAAATTAAAGGCGACGGGCGATCGCCGGATATGATCTATTGCGGGTTTTGTAATAACATCACTATTTTAAAGGAGGACAAATGGACGCTATATTCAATATATTCAATGCTGTGGGCAGTATTCATTGGGAAGTTATTTTCCAACTACTCTTTGTTGCACTCATTATGTTAGCTGGTCCTGCAGTCATTTTTGTGCTGGCATTTCGCAACGGTGACCTGTAAGAGTGCTGAGAACCGAGTACTGAAGTGCTAAGTGGAAATGACTTTGTACTCAGTACTCATTGCTGAGCTTTGATAAAGTTTGCAGAGCAGTTTGAATAATTTGGTTGTATTGGGGTTGAGAAACATCAACCTCTATAGCCTCTTGACGGCTGGTTCCCAGCAGACCGATGGTGTGTCCTAGCTGAACAGCTAAGATACTACCTTCAGGATTTCCGATTCTGAGTTCTGGTACAGAACCGTTTTTATAGATCCCACATGTGTAGTGGCGTTGCTTGTACTCAAAGGTGGTTCTTAACGGTGCTGATTGTGTCGCGAAAAAAATGTGAGATGGAGTTGGAAGTCTAACGCCAAGTAATTCCAACTCAAGAGTTGTATTGCCATTAAAGTGATTTTCTCGTAGTTTGTAAGCGATATCCAGTCGCGGTGGTAGAGGAAAGTACTCACGCCAACGCCAGGCGATCGCCTTAATTTTGTACTCTAAATCATCAATGGTCTGCGTTAGGGTCAGCTTGAGATGACCCTTACCCACAGTTGCTTGCTCTATGACTCGAACATGAGATGTCCAAAAAACTGGATCTGGGTTGTCGATTCCACACGGCTCTAAAACATGAAGCTGTTGATAAAGCTGAGGATGAATTTGACTGAGGTTGGCAGATGTGTCAATCTTCAGAAGTGGTTTGAGGTGCTGAAGTTCTAGACACTGATGAGCAAATTCACTAAGACGCGATCGCAATAGCTCTAAATTTTCGGATGGTAGAGAAAAGCCCCCAGCGGCTTTGTGTCCGCCAAATTTGCCAAGCAAGTCCTGACAATATTCTAAAGCGTCAAACACATGGAACTCTGGAATTCCACGTGCTGAACCGCGAATCATGTGCTCCTCATCTTCGTATGTCCCAATAAACACCGGGACACCATAGCGTTCTACCAAACGAGAAGCAACGATACCAATTACACCGTGGTGCCAGTTAGGTTGTACAATAACCAAAACACGGTTTTGCTGTAAAGAAGCACTGTAGGACGTATCTACAATTTCTCTTGCCTCATTCTCAATTTGCTCGCACATTTCCTGACTGCTGGCGATTAATTGCTTCGCACTGCATCGCCTTTTCTAGGGCTATCCCAATATCATCAGTCGT
>JAAUSC010000313.1 GCA_012031965.1 Scytonema sp. RU_4_4 | reverse complement strand
GATTCAGCAAAGTGAACTTTTAACCAGTCTGCTTTACGCCAAAAACCAAGGGTTTCATACAGGTGTAATACGGACAAGTAAGCAAAGTAAGGCACGCGGGCAATAGTTTCTAAAAACCAAAAGCGTTGGTAAGGACGATTTTGATATAAAACATCCATGACAAAAACCAAAACGCTGACAGTGGAATGAATTAAGAATTTCATAATTGAGTCTGCGACATATTAGTTGATTTCAATGGTTTAAGTAGGTCACTACCAACTTCATTAATCGTAGAGGTTTAACGGTACTTAAAAGTGCCCGTGTCGTGTTTCTTCCCGTTTCTCGCGGCTCCGGGTTTCCACACTTACCGCGAGGTTTTATAAACTTGACGATGAGTGTCTGAAGGCGGTTCTAATGTAAGGGCTTGCCAAGTAAGGGTAGAAAGAACTTTGAGTTGAGCTTTTTGTTGCAAGCATAGGCTGGCCATACTACGACGAGCCATACTATTACGTGGCATTTGCTTGTTCATTTCAAAACCTCCTGATTTCGCTAAAGCGATACTTTTCGGATAAAATGATAAACACTCCAAATGGAGTTAAACCAAACTTGGTTTAACAAGGCATACTGTGTGCAAGCGACATCAGCGATAATAAACGTAACTGAAAATTTTCATTATCGTTTCCAAACAGCCACCAGATATTCATGTGCTTCTAATTTCTAATGGGTGCTGTTGAGATTCCGTTATGCACCTTTGCGATAGAAAATTCTTCCCAAAATTCTTCCCTTTGATGTTAGCTCGGTGGCTACGGTATAGGATGAATGAAAAAAGAGTATTGATTAATCCCAACAACTAAAGCTTCTCCTGACTTTTCACGGGATGTGGAAAGCTGGGTTTTGAGCGATAGCAATATTATTGAGGTAACGATTCTGAGCTTTCCGATAAAATAAAGTTAACCACAATCAGGATGAAAAGCATCCACGATGGCTAAAGATGTTTTCCATCAACAGGTGAAAAATGCATTAATCAAAGACGGATGGAGTATCACCCATGACCCTCTCACCATTCGCATTAGCGAAGCAGTCAAATTACAAATTGATTTGGCAGCAGAAAGTGCGATCGCGCAGAACGAGACTCCGAAAAAATCGCTGTAGAAATTAAAAGCTTTATTGGGGACTCAGATATTAGCGCATTTCATACGGCGTTGGGTCAATATCTTAACTACTACCAAGCACTTGAAGAGCAAGAACCAGATCGAATTGTTTATTTAGCCATTCCGTCTGAAACCTATCAAGATTTTTTCAGCTTCCCTTCATCCAACGCGCTCTTAGACGTTATCAAGTCAAGCTGATAATTTACGATCCTCAACAGGAGAAGATTAAGCAGTGGATAAAGTAGAACGCTATCGACAATTTGTCAAGCAAATTTTGACCGAACACGCCCAAATCGCCATCACCAATGATACGGTGAAGGCAGAGCTAATATTTGATAGCGAACATGACCATTATCAACTGGCTTATGTGGGCTGGCAAGGAGATAAGCGGGTATTTGGTCCTGTTATGCACTTTGATATTCAAGACGGCAAAATTTGGATTCAATATAACGGTACGGAAGAATCTATTGCCGAAAGGTTGGTTGAGATGGGCGTACCCACTTCAGATATTGTTCTGGGTTTTCATTCCTCTTTTAAACGTCAATTTACCCGTTATGCGGTTGGTTAAATCAGTTGTCAGTTATCAGTTATCAGTTGGGGTGGTGAGCATTGCTTTGTGAAACACCAGCCAACCGCAATTTCTCGGTAACCTTGGGATGTTGGGTTTCATGTTTCAACCCAACCTATAGGCGAGCGATCGCACTGGTTTACCTCAATTCATGGTCAAAATACTGTCGATACAACTCACAACTAGGCACGACCTGATTTCCTTGCAGTATTACCAGACCCATGCTGTGCAACTTAAATGCTAAAGTCTGTTCTAACTCTACAGGTGTTGATGACTTGATTACCTCCTCATACGCTGCTGCTAATTGAGGATGTTCTTGTAAGCTTCTTAAATGGCGATGCAAGTGATTGCTATAAATGCCTGCATCTGTAACTGCGGTTTGGACTAACTGTTTCAGAGTCAAGTCTTGTTGCGCTAAATGATACATAGCTTGTTGCACTAGATATGGATGTCCGTCTACAAGCTGCATTAGTTCGGATAATTCATCTTCAGATAAATGAATTCCATAACGTTGAGCTAAATTGAATACTTGCACAGGTGTAAATGTTTGCAATTCAATTGCTAAACCTACATTAAAGGGAGATTTATTAATATCAAGAGGGATATACACTTCTGTGGAATGAACAATAACCAACCGGAGATTTTGCCACAAAGGATTACCGCTATCTCCATAAGCTGCTTCTTCATACCATGAGCGCAATAAGGTAAAGAAATCATCCGCAATTTCTGGGTGTAAAAACACCTCATCAACTTGATCTAAACCTAATACCAAAACACCATTAATATCTGGTAGCAAACAGTCTTCAAAATAAGAGGTACAGTTGCTCTTGCTTCCAAAAGTTTCACTCCAATAATCTTCTACTCGATATGGTAGCTGAAGCTTGCGAGTAATAGAAGCACAAAACCAACGCAAGAATTTATCTAAGTCATTAAAAATAGAACGTTCTGCTCGTTGCAAGCTCAGAGCCACAGTGCGTACTGACGAAGAATTCTGTTGTTTGGCATGAGCCAGAATTCTCACCATCAAAGAAGTCTTACCCATTTGACTGGGTGCTTTAATGCGAATTAATGCCCCCGGTCTAGTAATTTCTTCGTAACAGCGAGACTCTACGGGAGGACGCTCCACATACAAAGCAGAGTCCAATGGTATGAGTCCAACTGGCGACTCTAATTCTGGAGATTGGGGAGTTGGGAGTTGGGAGTTGGGACATGAGGAAGAGTCTTCAATTTGGAATTTTGTAGCACTTTGCGCTTCCTGTAGGGTATTTTGTAGCGCTTTGCGCTTCCCGTAGGGTATTTTGAATTCTTCAGAAGCCCGTTGTGCCAAGACAGCCATCAAATTCGTTTTACTGACTTTTTCCCCTAGACTAGATGAAAGGATCTGCCATAATTTTGGCCCCACATCATGCTTGATATACTCAGGAGCATAGTCACATTCTGCTGCAATTTGATCATATTTTTGACCTAGCAAAGCTCCACGCAGTACAGCGACTTCAATGTTTTTCAAATGTCTTTTAGTCTTGGCAAATACAGCGGCATCTGCTACTTTTAGAGCGATTTCAAATGTTATAGCTTGTTCTTGAATACTTTCCACCATTTTTGTTTATTTCACTTCACTTAATTATAAAATTATCCAAAGATTTTTGATTCTTCAGTAGTTTATACTTGCTTTTTCTGCCACCTGTTGAAGGATTTGAGTAAAGGGATGGTCAGGATATTGCAAACAAAATAGTCCACTACTACCAAGTTGTGCCATGTCTTCCGAAAGTGGAAATATACCTGCTACTGGGACGTTATAAGTTTTCTCTACTTTTTGCTGTAGCGCGGAAAAGTCCATTCGGCTTGATGCCTTATTGATTATTACCATCATCTTGCAAACTTGAAGCTGACGAGCAATATTAACTGTTACCGCCGTGCCTTGAAAGTCTTGACGATCTGGACGGAGAATAACAATTAAAAGGTCAGAAATAGCTATAGACAGTAAAGTTTCTCGACTTAGACCAGGGTGAGTATCAATAAATAAGTAGTCTAACTCTAGCTCTTTAATTAACCGCCGGAATCCACTATTGAGTAAACTAACGTTGTATCCTTCGCTCAGAATCTTGGCAATTTCATCAGCATTTATACTAGAAGGTATGAGGAAAACCTTTCCTTGATCAATTGCCAAATGAGAAGTAACATCACAGGCGGTATCAGCAATGGAACTACGATTCCACAAATAGTCATTCAATGTCTTGCCCGTAATTGTCTCATCAATACCAAATAGAGCATGAATACCCGGAGATTGGAGGTCTGTATCTACAATTGCAACTCGGTTTTCTTGGAGTGCCATTGCTACTGCTAAATTTGCTGTTAAATTAGACTTACCAGTTCCGCCCCGGAACGAATGAATCGCAATAATTTTAGACATATAGTTTTAAGCAGTTAGCAATCTGCATTCCGAAGAGATTCAACCTCTATCTGCAATTGTTGAAAATAATCAGTTTGAGTAATTTCTGCTACCTGGTGTGCGAGTTTATTTAAATCAATCTCGATTTGCATCTCTTGGAGTTGGAGTTTCCTAGTTTCTTCCTTCTGTTTCAGTAAATTTTCTAATTCAGCTTTTTCCTGCTTGACAACTGCCAATTCCTGCTGTAAAGCAGCAACTTTTGCCCTTAAACTCTCTTCGGTATCTTGCAAGTCAGACTTAGCCTTTTGTTTGACTTCATCCTTCCTAAACTGATTCCGGGGTGGTCTGGAAGGAAAAGGCATGAGAATATTGTTATTCGCTGCATTCTTGAAAGCAGTGAAGCTAACAATCTTGGCTCTTGTCATCCCAAAGGGAACTGCTTCGATACCGAAATTAAGAGGATATTGGGGCATGATTTACTCCATGTCATCAACGTCTGTGTTGGGAGTGTACGGATCTTTATCTTTATCTTTCTAGGATTGCGCGATCGCACGACGTGATGAAAGATCAGTTTTATCGCAAAAAAGCACTTGTCAAACTGGTCTTGACAAATACACTACTACATGATATATGTTAAAATTCTTAATCAGCTTTTATCCAGGATTCACAGGCGAATATTCTCCAAACCGCCAACATAGGGAAGTAGCATTCCTGCTTTCCAACACCTGCTCAATATCAAACTCTACTAAACGTTGCGCCCCAGCAAACTCATTTAATCTCTCTGCATCCCAAATTATCTTTGCTTTTCCCGTCAATTGTAATGTGTGACCTTGTTCAAAATCGATAAATAATAAACCTGCACCTGCATTCACAATCAAGTTACCGAAGGTCTGAAACATATTATTACCAGAGTAATCGGGAAACACAAGCTTACTACTATTCACAACTTGCACAAACCCCGGAAATCCCCCCCTGTGGGAAGCATCAGCCCCGCTTTCAGGATGATAGCTGGCGATGAAAAAAGTGTCGGCTTGGGTTATCCAAAGTTGATTTGTATAACTTAAAGTATCTTTGGTAAAAGTTTCAGGTTCTTCTAGTGAATCAGTCACAGCTTTTTCTATGTGACGGACCTGAATGTATTTAGGACAGTTAAAAAACGCCTGCTGAATCTGTACTTTTATATTCTCTTGCTGTACCTCTGCTTTGCCATTCAAACGCAAACGCCTGCGGTTTACCAAATCAATTATTAATAAACCAATATCATTGTTGCTGTGAAGGTTTTGGTGTAGTGGGTCGGGTTGTATGGGAGTAGCATTAATCTGTATTGTTTGTCTGTTTAAGACTTGCACAAAACCAGGTTGTCCGGTTAGCAAAGATGCCCAAACTCTACCGCTTGCATCTACTGTGCTAGCAACTGCTAATTGTTGTGTACCCAGGAATTCCTGGGCAGATGGCTTGATGGTACTTGTGATGACATTACCCAGACGTTGCGCCTCTTCTCGCACGCCCGCCTGGGTTTGGACTGTAATTTCTCCAGAATGAAAAGACATTATACTAATTCGTAATTTGTCAT
>JAAUSC010000104.1 GCA_012031965.1 Scytonema sp. RU_4_4 | reverse complement strand
CACAACTTCTCAAACCTATCGTCACTTCTAAAGGAATTCACTTGATTTTTGTAGAGGAATTAGTTCAGCCACAATTGGATGAGAAGTTGCACGCTCAAATCATTTCAGAGTTGTTTTCTAAATGGCTAAAACAACAAATTGAGCAAGTGGAAGTCATAGTGAACTTTGATTATGACACGCAATTAATCTCTCATTAACCTTGAGAAAAAATATAGATAGCTAGGGAGCATCCCAATGCATGCAAAAATACCTGGCGATTAGAAATCGCGGCTACACAAACAAAGCCTGCCTCCGCAGGCTAGATGTATTACAGTAAGGAACTTCCGAAGAATAATTTATCCCAAAAAAATCTAGAGGCAATCTTCAACAGAGATTCAGCACAGTCTTTGATAACTTTATTCCCGTTGTCTAACCAGAAATATGGAAAACATATAAAGCTTTTGTGAAAAAGTCTTATTGTTTTCATGAAAACAATCCAGACAACAGTGAAATTACGGCTATTCGTGTTTTGATGATATGTATTATTCCGAAATACACCAGAAAATTAAGGTCGAGAATAAGTTACGCCGACAATCCGGTTTGGCTAGGAGTGCTTCCGTTGGCAATAATTCCTCCACCTACTGGAAAAGCAGGAATATAAAGAAGTGTTTTCTCCTAAACAGTGTGCTGGGGGAGATTGAAGGTACAGCATCAGGTACATCGTGTTAGGTCATTTGTAAGAGATTCGTATTCGATTGTGAAAATTTGGAGGTAAGATAATGGGTTATTTAATGAGTTTAAATAACTTAAAGAAAGTTTTAGCGGTAGGCACAGTTTTATCTATCGCAGCTTGTTTAGTTCCCGAGTCTGCTCAAGCCGGAATATTCAAATCTTCTGGCAAATCAGGTAACTCTAGCAACATTAATTTTTATTTAGATACCTCTATTAAAGATACGACAGGAAATGATGATAGTCAGGGAGTTTTTCCTGGAGCTATTCAGAACTTTGATATTCAAAGTAGTTTTATTGATTTTACAAATTCTAATCTTTGTGGCAAAGACCCTTGTCCGCGTGGAAACCTGACAGTTACTAAATTTCAGTCTGATGCTAATGGTAACATTCCTGGAATAGAGTTTACCTTGGCTCAGCTACAGGAGTTAATTGATAGTTTTCCTCATTCTGGTGGCTCTAGTATCAATTTATCCAATAATGTACTGAGGTATGACGTTACATTTGATGGTACTACCAGTTCTGATCCTGAGTTAGTTTGGTTTATTCAGTCCGATGATTTGAGTCTAATTAATGATTTATCAGCTTTAGATAAATATAAGACAATACAAGCACAAGGAATATTATTTGGTGATATTAGCATTGATGATGACGGAAGCGCTGGGAGCAACGGCGGTGTGTTTAATCTTACCTTGAAAATTCCCGAACCTAGTACTCAAGCTGGTTTATTGGGCATAGGAGCTTTCGGTGCATTATTACTGTTGAAGAACAAGCTGCGTCTAAGAAAGCCTTTTTAACACAGGAAAGCTCAGCCAACTGGTTACAAAAATATACTTCATTAGTAGGATGATTAAGACCAGAATAAAAGAGTGCTTAAGTCTGCTCATTGATGGGAATTCAGCCTATGAACCGCTATCAACTTCGATTCTGGATCTTTAGTGGGAGCGCCTTGTTTTGGCTGTTAGCTTACAACCCAACGATAGCAGAAATTGTTCCCGATAATACCCTACCTGTCAATTCCAGCGTGACACCTAAAGGCAATACTAGAGTCATTGAGGGAGGAACTCGACGGGATGATAATCTGTTTCACAGCTTTAAGGAGTTTTCGTTTTCTGTCAGGACTACTGATACTACTGGAGACACCGCTCATTTTAATAACGACTTAACAGTTAGAAACATCATCACTAGGGTAACAGGTGGGTTACGTTCTGATATTGATGGCACTATTAAAGCTAATGGCACTGCCAATCTGTTTTTTATTAACCCCAATGGCATTGTTTTTGGACGTAATGCCAGTTTGCAGATTGGAGGTTCGTTTGTAGCAAGTACAGCTAACAGCCTAAAGTTTGCCGATAGCACAGAATTTAGTGCCACTGCTCCTCAAACATCTCCTCTGTTAACTATAAGTGTTCCTATTGGTTTGCAATTCGGTTCCAATCCTGGAGAGATTGTTAATCAATCCCAGGTAAGTCCAGATGGAGCAGTTAATAGTATTAGTTCTCCTGTTGGGCTACAAGTTCCAAGCGGTAGGACTCTGGCGCTTGTGGGTGGTCATGTGTCGCTAGAAGGAGGCAATTTGACAGCAACAGGCGGAAGAATTGAGCTAGGAAGCCTTGCTGGAGATAGTTTTGTTAATCTGAGGGAAATTGAAACAGGCTATGCTTTGCAATATAAAGACGTTCTGAACTTCGGAGATATCGAACTCTCAGGAGGTGCTGTTGTCGATGCCAGTGACTCTAAAGGTGATGTCATCCAAATACAAGGCAAAAACGTAACTCTCACTGATAATTCCTTAATTTTGTCTATCACTTCCCAGTCAAACACAGGTGGAAATTTGGTAATTAATGCCGCTGAGTCTGTGAAATTGAGTGGAGGTTCAAACATCGGAACTGTTGCTGACGGTGAAGGTCGAGCTGGGAATGTGTTGGTGAGAGCCTTGGATTCTATAGAGTTAGTGGGAACATCAAATGGCTCTGCCAGTATTGTTGGTTCTCAAGTCTGCGTACTTTCTTCAGACTGTAACAGTGTTACGGGCGATGGTGGAGATTTGATGATCGAAACTAGCAAACTCCTAATCCGAGATGGCGCAGCCATTGATGCTTCTACTTTTGGAGCGGGTCGAGCTGGCAATGTGGTAGTGAAAGCTACGGATAGTATAGAATTACTCGGAACCAGCCCAGATCGTCAAGTTAGTAGTGGAATTTTCGCTCAAGTGGCGGAGGGAGTCATAGAAAATGCAGGCGATGCAGGAACTTTAAGCATTGACACCAAAAGACTAACTGTTATGGGTGGGGCACAGATATCCACGGCAGCCCGGAAAGGGGGAAATGGCGGAAATTTGACTATTAACGCCTCAGATTTAATTCAACTGAGTGGAACTTCACCCCTTGCCACTGCCTCACCGTCGGATAAAAATCGCAGTGGAATTTTTGTCTCAGCCGAGCCAGAAGCCACGGGTCATGTCGGAAACTTGAACATAACCACTGGACTGCTTACCATCGAGGATGGAGCCAGAATATCAGCGGATAATTTTGGTTCAGCCAACAGAGAGGGAAATGCAACCTTAAATGTCAGACAGCTGCTTATTCAGAACGGAGGAGAAGTCAGGGCGGGCTCTTTTGCCTCTGGTCCTGGGGGAAATTTGGTAGTCAACGCTGCCGAATCTGTTCAGATAATCGGCAAGGGAAACATTGCTTCCACGCCAGTTCCCAGCACCTTATTTACTCAAGCTCAAGCCTCTGGAAAAGCTGGCAACTTGAATATTACAACCAGGAGCTTGAATGTCCGAGATGGGGCAGAAGTAACTGTAAGCGGTAAAGATTTAGGTCCTGCGGGCAACTTGACAATTGTAGCTAACGACCTCCGCCTCAACCAAGGAAAACTCACTGCTGAAACCAACGCCGGACAAGGAGCGAATATCGAACTACAAAACTTAGACCTGTTGTTGATGCAGAATCAAAGCCAGATTTCCGCTCGAGCTTTCAAAGATGCCAACGGTGGTAACATTAATATTGACGCTGCCAAAGGTTTTGTGGTTGCTGTACCTGGGCAAAACAATGATATTATTGCTAATGCTTTTCAGGGTAATGGTGGCGAAATTAACATCACAACTAAAGGTATTTTCGGCATTGAGGAGCGCAAGGCAACTCAAGGAAATACAACCAATGACATTGATGCTAGCTCAGAATTTGGCTTTGATGGAACTGTTTCAATTAACACACCAGATATTGACCCCAATCGAGGATTAATCCAGTTGCCCGTAGAACCAGTTAACGTGCAAGTGGCACAAGGCTGTCAAACAACTGGAACACAAACGGCTGGAAAACAATCATCGTTGGCTTCCACTGGCAAAGGAGGATTAGCTGTTAATCCTTACGAACCGCTCAGTAGTAGTAATATCTGGGAAGATGTGCCAGTGTCAACACAGACGGGGACAAGTAGACAAAGGGAAAGCGTAGCAACTGTGCCTAACAAAATTGTAGAGGCGCAAGGGTGGGTGAGAAATGAAAAAGGGGAAATTTTTCTCGTGGCTGAAGACAGTCGCTGTAGTCTGCGGTGACATGCTCTCACACCATAATCTACAGGACTTACACAAAGGTAACGTATTTTCGTCATTGCGAGCAAAGCGAAGCAATCCCGGTCTTGACGAGATTGCTGAGTCCTTCGGACACGCTACGCGTTGGCGGAGCCTGCGCTTTGCGCTTACGCTACACTGCGTTCCGTATGCCCTCCGGGCACGCTGCGCTAACGCAATGACCAATCATAGCTGCGTAAGTCCTGATCTACTTAGGGTGTACCGCCGGATACTAAGATTCATCTTTTTAACAATTTTGGGATTAATGACGACTTTATTTGTCCCAATTCTGCTAGCTCAAGGGTTTCCAGGAAATAATTATGCGGCGGCGCAAAGCACACGCCCCTCTGAGGCGATCGCCCCAACTTCCAACAGCCAAACGTTACTGCAACAGGGTATAGAGCTTTATAATGCAGAACGGTTTTCCGAAGCAATAGGGGTTTTTCAGCAGGCATTTGCCAATAGCCGAGGAGATAACCTCAACCAAGCGCTGGTGATGCGCTATCTTTCGTTAGCTTATCAACACTTGGGACAGTGGGAGGAAGCGGAAAAAGCAATCTTGCAAAGTCGTCAGTTGCTGGAAAATCAGAAAAACACTACTAACACTCAAGTTAACACTCAAGCTTACTTAGATGTTCTTGCGAAAATTTGGAACACTCAAGGTCGCCTGCAATGGGCAAGGGGGCATTGGTCTGAGGCGCTAGAAAGCTGGAAGCAAGCAGAGGCTAGCTACCAAAAAGCTGGTAATCGTGCGGGTGTGATTGGTAGCTTAATTAACGAAATAACAGCATTGCAATGGTTAGGTTTAAGCCGTCAAGCACTTGCAGGATTGAGCCATCAGCCACTAGTGGAATTTCCAAACGTCGATCAAGTGATAAAGCAGATAGAGCAAATTATACAACAGGAATCAGACCCCAACCTCAAAGCATCTCAATGGCAGAGTCTTGGTGAAGCTCTCAGACGCATTGGCAAGCTTTCAATGTCTGAGACGTTTTTGCAGAAGAGTTTGCAAGTGGCTCAAGAATTTCAACTGAATAAAGCTGCTAACTCTGCACTCTTAGAGTTGGGTAATACCAAACGCGCTTTAGCTAACAGAGCTATAGTCATTAATAAGCAACAAAGGGCTAAAGATGATATTCGTGATGCTATCAAGTATTATCAACAGGCTGCTGCATCTTCTAGTTTCCGACTCCAAGCTCAACTGAATCTATTTAGCCTCTGGGTGGAAACTGGTGAATGGTTGGAAGCGGTCAAACTGCAACCCCAAATTCAGCAGTCGCTAGCTAGCTTACCTGCCAGTACAACAAATGTCTATGCCAGACTCAATTTTGCCCGCAATCTGACTTGTCTTCTACCAGATATTGACAAGAATTCAGTTTTATGGTTAAGCTGCGCTCACTTGAACCAGCTCAGAGAACACCCCTCAAAGCCAAGTGAAGAAATCACAGCTCCTCCCTCATCGCAGGAAATCGAGCAAATAATAGCCACTGCGCTCCCACAAACTCGTAGTTTGAAAGACCGCAAAGCCGAATCCTATGCTTTGGGACAACTGGGTGAACTGTATGAGCTAACCGGAAACTCGTCAAAAGCTCAAAACCTGACTCAGCAAGCTCTTTTGCTAGCGGAGGAGATTCAAGCTCCTGATGTTCGCTATCGTTGGGAATGGCAGTTAGGACGTTTATGGGAAAAACAAGGGGATAGACAAAGAGCGATCGCCAGCTATAAAAATGCGTTTAACTCCCTCAAGTTCGTTCGCAATGATTTGCTCACCATCGATACAGATGTACAGTTCTCTTTTCGGGAAAATGTCGAACCTATCCACCGCCAGCTAGTTGATTTGCTACTGCGGAGTGAGGATAACTCTAAGCTAAACCCAGAACTAAACCCAGAACTAAACCCAGTAAATTTCAAAGACGCTATTTATGCGATTGACTCTCTCCAGTTAGCTGAACTGGAAAATTTTCTGAATTGTAACTTGAGCCAAATAGTGCGGCTGAAGCTGGACGATGACAAAGACTTGAAAGCAAAATTGGACAAGTTAGATCCGAATACAGCATTTATTTATCCAATTATTCTAGAAGATAGATTAGAAGTCATACTCTCGTTACCCAACCAGCAAAAATGGATTAAATACACAACTTCTATAAACAGGAGTCAGTTAGAACTTACGCTCAATCAACTGCGGGGATATTTGACACAAAGGGATTCTGGTCGCGACGAATATGAACCTTTATCTGGTCAGCTCTATGATTGGCTGATTCGACCGGCTGAGAAATACTTGAACTCAGACCAAATTAAAACCTTAGTGTTTGTATCGGATGGTTCCTTACGAGATATTCCGATGTCTGCTCTGTGGGATGGTAAACAGTTTCTTGCGCAGAAGTACGCTGTCACCATCACTCCAGCGCTGCAATTATTAGGTCCTAAGCCTTTAGAAAAAAAACAGTTCAAAGCCCTCATTGGGGGTTTGACCAGAGGTAGTACATTTTCTATTGAGGGAAGTACCTTTAATTTTAAGCCACTGCCAAATGTAAAAAATGAAGTAGAGAAAATCAAACAAATTTTGCCTAATTCTGAAGAAATGCTCGACGAACAGTTTCAAACCAAGAATTTACAAAGTAAGCTTTACTCATCTTCTTACCCCATTGTCCACCTTGCAACTCATGGTCATTTCAGTTCCAATCCACAAGAGACATTTATTCTGAGTGCGCCAAATGTTCCTATCAATTTAAATCAGTTACAAGAATTACTTCAAACTAGGAAACAAAGTAGAACTGACGCGATTGAATTACTTGTCCTCAGTGCTTGTCAGACAGCGACAGGAGATAAACGGGCTGCTTTGGGGCTGGCTGGTGTAGCAGTAAGAGCAGGAGCATTCAGTACACTTGCATCACTGTGGTCAGTGAACGATCGCTCCACTGCTTTGTTTATGGGTCAGTTTTATGAGCATCTTGTTAAACAACAGATGACAAAAGCCGAAGCACTTAGGCAGACTCAACTTGACTTATTGCAGAATGGAAAAGGTGAGTATAGGCATCCATTCTATTGGTCACCTTTTGTGCTGATAGGTGATTGGCTATGAATTACCACAACTGAGCTTCGCTCTGACATGGACAGAAAATCAAGAAAATGAGGTGCAAAAAATGACTCAAACTTTGCCCAAACTAATGACATTTGAAGAATTTGCAAAATGGAAACCGGAAGATGGGCGTTATGAACTGCATGATGGAGTCATTATTAAAATGCCTCAACCTGTAGGAGACCATGAAGAGATTACAGGGTTTTTAGCCTTTGAACTGACTAGAGAGTGCATCCGTTTAAATCTCTCCTACTTCATACCCAAGACAGCGCTAGTCAAACCACCTGAAAATGAATCAGGTTACTCGCCAGATGTACTGTTATTGAATCGCGCCAATCTGATAAACGAAACTCTGTGGAAAAAAGAATCTACTGTTAGTCAACCTGCATCAATACCATTAGTGATTGAGGTAGTCAGTACCAACTGGCGTGATGATTATCACAAAAAATATGCTGACTATGAAGAGATGGGAATACCTGAATACTGGATTATTGATTATGCTGCATTAGGTGGTAGAGAGTTCATTGGAAAACCAAAACAACCTACTATTTTGGTTTGCTCTTTGGATGAAGGTGAGTATCAGGTTAAGAAGTTTCGAGGGGATGACCGTATACACTCACCAACATTCCCAGAGTTGAATTTGACTGTAGGACAAGTTTTTCAAGCGGGTAGAGAACTTTAGGGGTTGGAAACTGTAACTTAATTCCTGTTCACCTCTCCTCGACCTTAAGGACTTGGTACAAACTCGTATGCCCCCACATCACAGACAGCAATGCCATCTCCATTGCCATCTTGTGGTCTGGTCACGCTCCGCTGATCCGCGTTCTGACATTGATCGTTCGTACCCCCATCAATTGCCGGACTACCAGCATAAAGGGGATAAGTATCATTATCGTCGCGCCCGCCCAAAATGAGATTGACGTTGCTTTTATCTTCAGGAAAGCCACAGGTAGCATCGCTTGACAAATTGAAGCCCAGATCGATGATGGTGCCATCACAATTTCTCCCATCAAAATTGCTTGCTATAAGTGTATTCTTCAACGATATGGTGCCAGTATTAGCAATTCCACCGCCGCTAGTTTCCGAGTTGAACGACTGATTGTTGACGACTGTGGAATTATATACATCCATTGTCCCCAAATTCTCGACCCCACCTCCACCACCAGATGTAGAGTTACCAGTGATCGTGACGTTCACAAGGGTAGCTTTACCAGTACTAGCATTGGTGATTCCGCCACCACCCCACCCATCATCTGTTGAACTGGCTCTGACTGTACTGTCTACTAAGATCAATGTACCGTGATTGTGAATACCCGCTCCATGAGAGTGGTTTGCAAAACCAGGGGTTCCTTTGCCCCACTGCACTGTGACATCGCTAATATACGCAAAGCCTGTATCAGCAATATCGAACACCCGACTTTTCCGCATTCCGTCGAGTTTCGTTTTTCCTGAACCTGTACCAGTCAGAGTCAAGTTTTTGGAAACCACTAGATGTCCAAGGCTGAGTTCATACAAACCCTCTGGTACAGTGATAGCGCGGTTGATTGCCTGTCCTTCTTGGATAGCAGCTCGTAGTGTACATAGACCCGAAGAATTGGAACTACAGTTACCATCGCCAACATAGGCGTCGGGTTCATCCAGAGTACTGTTAACCTCGAAATGAGGCCTAGTATTTTGAGATAGACCAATCTGTGGTGTAATGGCAAGTGCGAAAGTAATACATAATAAGATGATCCACCAAAACCAGCGAAATTGCTTCAGTTTTTGCATACAGTTCTCCACGTTTTCCTGATTATTGTTGATTTGCGAAAGGACGCTTTTTTGTACAAGTGCGTCGCTTCACAGCTACTCCAGTAGGAAAGCTAGAATCTAACGCAAAAAGCAATAAAAATTAATAATGATCCCTTTTATTATTTAAAAGTGCAGCATGGGACAATTTTCTCAGGAGCGATCGCTCTCAAGTCAAGATTTTGTAACAAATTAGTCCAGTCAGTATCAGCTTGTCGGTTAGTGTTAGGAATATGTGTCAACTGCGCTAATGCATCAAGCCACAAGCCTTCTTTGACATATAACTCTGCGCGTTCCTGTTGCGATTTTTTCTCTTTGAATTGACGTGCAAGAGTAGGACTTGGTTCTATTCGTCGTATCCATCCGTCAACAACAGCATTATTAGTTCCGTTTGTTGTGTCACAAATAATTGTGAAAAACCAGTGATAGGACTTGTTTCTCTCCAGTTGTATTGGCAAGCGCAAGCTGACAATTCCCGGTATTTCCGACAGTGTCATCTGAATTGGCTTAATAACGCGATAGCCGTTTTCGTCGTGTAACGACAATCTCGCAGCGAGGGATGAATCAGATGCATAGGGTACATAAAACAAGATTGTGGGAGATTCAGCAGTACTCAAGGCTTCGCCAGTAGCAGGTACTAAAGCGATTAAATTTTTGTTTGCAGATGTTTTTGTTGCTGAACACCTACCGCCGCGATCGCCCCCATCTACACGATTCGGAGGTCTCCCATTTCCGGATGGATCATTGTTGTTGCTTCTGGTTTGAGCTTGGATTGGTAAAAATCCAGTTGCAAAACTCATCAGTATCCAAGTTAAAGAAATAAGTATGTGCCGAAACATAGTTGAAAGTACCAAATTTTACAGTTATCAGTTATCAGTTTTCTCATTTGGGTAACTGCGATTGCTGAGTCTTTACGGACACACACTCGCATTTGATTCGGTCGCTGGGGACTTAGTTCGGTTGTTCGTGCGTAAGTCCTGAGATGCGCGTTGCATTCAGAACTAACACCTCACCCCGCCCTGACGGGCACCCCTCACGCCAGGTGCTACAACGGGGGGAACCCCCCGCAGTCGCCACAACGGGGGGAACCCCCGCAAGGCGCTGCTCTCCGCAACGCACTGGCTCTCCTTATTAAGGAGAGGGGATGGGGTGAGGTGTTAGAACGCGACTTGGTATGACAATATAAGCTACCAAACCACCAGTCATCACCAAAGCCAGTACTGATGGAATCAAAGGAACCCAAACAGCTTGGGTAAAAAAGCCAAAGCAAATGCAACCATTAGCCAAAAGTGCGACTCCGATTGAGATTCTCTGATTCCGTCGTGAACGGAATGTAAGAGCAAGAATACCTCCAACCATCGACCAGCCCCAAACCCATAGTGTGTTGCTTAATGGTGACCAAGCCGACAGCAAAGGTCTACCATCTAAGACAGCACTGAGAATTTGACTGACCATTTGGGTGTGAACAATCACTCCTGGCATTTTACCCCCCAAGGGTGTCAGGTGCTGGTCTTTGGTACTTGCACCGACATAACCAATCAAGACAATTCGATCCTTAACCAGTTTGAGCAAATCAGAGTCTTGACTATTTAGAACTTGTGTCAGCGAGACTTGGGAAAACCGATCAGTTGGACGGTAATCGATGAGTAATTGATAACCTAGCGCATCATCGTTGGGTAATTGGTATCCACCAAAATTAGGTTTCAACACCTCAAAGACTGTAGAATTAATCCGTAGGTTTCTTCGGTTAAACTCATAGCGTGTATCAGCGGGCAGGTAATGGCGTATTAGCTGAAAGCTGAAAGCATAGGGTGTCGCGCAGGGTGATTTCGCCACTTGATCCATAACCAAGGTATAGCGACGTATAGTGTCATCTGGATCAGGTACAAAACCATCACTGAAACCCAAACGTTCTGAGGGAACTTGAGGAGGAGGATCAATTGCAGGCGCATCGTTGGACTCACCAACTTTACATATTGCAATGATGCGATCGCTATGACGCAAACGTTCAACTAAGTTATCCCAGCCTTCTTTCTGAGGAGTATCTCGATAAATATCCAGACCGATGACTTTTGGTTGATAAGTTTCTAGTTTAGTTAAAAGCCGCTCTACTGTCTGGTCACTAAGTGGTTTACCAAATCGTCTCACATCGTCATCATTGACGGTAACAACTAGAATGCGCTTGTCCAGTGTTCCTGGATTTGGTCGCAGCTGCATAAGTTTGTCATAAGCCTTTAACTCCCAACTTTGCAGTATTCCTTGCGTTCGCCCCTTGGGCTGCTCCCAAAAGGAGCTTCGCACTCCCATCACTAAGCTGGTGACAACCAAACTTGTTGCCAAACTTGTTGCCATAATTGTTTGAGCGCGACGCCAGAAGGAGACTCTTGGGCGGGAAGGTTGTGTCAGGGGAACTGGTGTTTGAGATGCGCGTAACTCTTCCCATGTTAAAGGTACAGCACAGCGATCTTGGCAAATAACTGGTAACCAACTAGCACAGGGATATTCACCTTCTAAACCTTGCAGTCGCTGTCGCGCTTCTTGTACCGCACCATACAGAGGCTTACCACTAGCAAACGCTTGCAGAAAATACTTCAAAAAATCTTGTGCTACCTGGTCTGGTACTGGCTCCCGCATGACTATCATTTGTGGGATGTGCAGATGTAGTAACTCCCACGCTAATCCCAAACCATCACAAGAGTTGAAAATCGCCAATTGCAACCCACCTGCAACTGCTGTTTGCAAGGCATATCTGAGTTCGTTAAGAGATAAACTATCAGTCTGGTTGAGATAAATCCGCCCCTTTTCACCCTCAGTCTGACTATGACCAGCGAAAAATAAAATATCCCAGTGTTGCTCCCAAAGCTGGTCGTTTAACTCTTGGCGTTGTGGTTCCACAAGAATTGTGGTTTGTGCGCCAGGTAAATTTTCTAACTGTTGCTTGTCTTCTTCAACTTTAATGCCTTCGCTATTGCCCAGAAGTGCTAGGATTCTGACTTGATTTCCACAAACAGACTTCTGCTCCTGTCGTGCGTACTCTAGAGTAGCAAGTCCAATTTCCGCAGATTTGTAGCGCTCTAACAAATCCCACTGATGCCAAGGTAACTGCCATACCTGCTGGTCTTCGGTACAAATAAGTACCCGCACCTGCTCAGATGTGCTGACTTTTTCGAGCCACTTCTCGCGAATGGAGAAAAAGGACTCTGTTTTGAGCCAACTATTCAGGCGATCGCCTAACTCCTTAGCTTGGGTGCAGCACTCCTCCCTCAGCTTTCTGAGGGAACCATCAATTCTGATTCGTTGAATTGTTATCTGACGAGTCACCTTTCCCAAGCTGCGATAGGTTTCCTGCCAACCACTATACTGTTTGACAAGTTCGGGTGCGCTTGGTAAGTTACCAGTAATTTCCGTTTCGGGACGTTCACCTTCTGCGCCAATTTCTAGCGTGACTCGAAAGCCCTGTTGGAAATCACCATCTAATTTGAGGACGATTAACTTGCTCATTGCCAATTCTCAGCAATTTGCTGCTTCTAGATTAAATGATAAAGTTCTCTGTGATGCTGACATCACCAAGGGCAACCTTAACGCTAAAACGGTCTCCTGACTCCCCACGAAACTCTAATTGAATACTTTGATTGTCGCTTCGTAAATGGGTATTGATGACCGCTTCTCCATTTTCATCCAGCAGCATGAGCTGTAAATTCGAGGGTAGATATGTATAACCTTGTGGAGGTTGCACTTCCACGCTGATATCTATTTCCACCTCAGATGCTTGGCTAATGGCTACAATCATAGCGACTGCTTGATTCGGCGTTCCCAATGAAATCAGCTTGCACCGCTTCATTTCCAGAGCTTTTCTAAAGCTGAAGGCGAGCTGAGTTGCTTTTGGATCTAAAATGGCATCCAAGGCTTGCCAACTCGCTTCAAAAACATTCTCAAACCATTTGCTTAGGTTGATCGCGGGTTTAATTTGATTCAAGTGTCTGGGCAATTCTTCGAGCGATCGCAACTGGCTCAAAGGTAACTCAAAGGAAGTCACCTTTTCCACAAATCCCAGCAATCTTGCTTCTCGCAATGATTCAGAAAGCTGCACTGCAATATAGCCAATCCGTTCTAACCAGACTTCTGCCGGAATACAGACAACTTCTGTATTAGGCAACACTGGTCTACACTCCAACTTACCATGATTTTTCACCACCAAATCGGCAACATCCATCAGTGTCTGCATTGCAGGATTGCAACTGTCGCTTGTCTCCCAATCGGTTTCAAATCCCCGACACTGTAGATAAAAATTCACTGCATACACCGCCAGAGTATTGAGATAAACCTGTTTGGCTTTTTGAGGATTGGCTTGGTAACGTCGAAACTGTTCTGCTCGTGAATGAGCTGATAAAGCAAGCGGAACAGTGAAAGTCCAGCACTCAATTTTATGGTTCATGGTTAATTGAGCAACGTTCATATGTATTGTCTCAAATAAATTTGATAAATTCAGTCACAGATTATTGTTACCAGTCATGAGACCACAACTTGTAGGGTGGGCATTGTCTACTAATATCTAAAACACTCATCTCATTTACTTTTGACAATGCCCACCTTACAGAAAATTGCTGTATGTTCTTCTTTTTCCCTTTCTTCTTATCCACTTCTCCTCCTTTTTTCTATATATATTGTCTGAAGTGCTGACGGAAATCTTTGCAGCAACGTTGAAAGAAACAACTTAAACTTGGAAGTGGAATTCCTAAATCTCTAGAAATATCTTGCCAACTTTCTCCAGATAATCTTGCCAATGCTATTGCAGAAAAATTTGCCTCTGGTTTGTTTCTAATATATGTTTTTTTAAAAAGATTCTCATAGTCTTTTTCTAGGTATTCGCGAAGATTTTCATACAGAAAATGCGTTGTCTCTTCTGGCTGAGCAAAGGCTTCTAAATCGGGGAGTGAAGATAAGCTCATGATATTATTATGTTGTTGAAATTCATGATACGATTGTAATAAGACTCTATCTAATCTAAAATTAACCCAATTCATAAATTTTTTCTCACCTCTTTCCGGATCATAATTGTCAATTTTTTGGCAGACATAGGTCAAAGTTTTATTAACTGCTTCGTCATAAAGTAGTTCATAAAACTGAGGAGAAAAGCTTTCTCTATGTGGATGGCAAAGCCTACCTGATAGCCGAATTGCTTCAACCAGTTCTCCTAGAGCATACTGACGCAACTCAGTATGAGGTGGGTGATGTTGAGCTTCTAGTGCTAGATTTTTCAGTTGAGCATCATCCAGGATTTTTTTTAAAGCTTGATTCCGTAGGTCATTAGTCCATACCCTCGCATTTGTCTGTTTCGGATTGTACTTGTCGATTTGTTCATCAATGTCATACAAGAGCTGCTGTCGGACTTGTTCGTAAATTTTTTGATAAACACCAAATAGAGGTTGATTTCCTAGTTGACGGCAAATTTTGCGCGATCGCAGGATTTCATCAACCAACTGTGTCAAGGCTAACTGTCGCCCCTCAGTTTGGGGAGCATGCTGTTGCACCTCTGTTACTAGTTGTTCGAGTCGTTGATCCATAGTCTTGAAAGTATTACTCTCATTGCAACTCTTTAACTAAGGTTGAGGGACTAGGAAACATTGAATGACATAAGAATTTTGGCTGAAAATTTTCATTCATCTTTCATCCTTCACACTACGAACACAAAGGGTTATTCTTTTTTGAAGCCGATGGCAGAGCCCAACACCAGTTGCTACCCTACCACTTTTCTTGTCCCCAGTCCTTTGATAATCAGGTTTTGTCTGGTGAACAAAGGCATGTTGTCAGTGCGAATCATAACCCTGTCATTGTGACTCCAGCTATTGAGCCAGTCATTATGTATTTGTTTATAAAACTTAACTTTTTCGGAGAAACACTAAATATTGTTTGTTACGCTGATTCGCGGGGGAGCATGAAAGCTCCGAAGTCTGATTGTCAAGAAAATAAATGAATTGACAATCAGACGTTATTTATATCGGAGATGAAATGCGACCCGGCAGTTTTAACTGCCGTCAAAAGTTCTAGCCCAAGCTTCAATCAATTCGCTAACGCTGGTATCTTGCTGCTTAGCCATATCTTGCAGTTTTTGCCATGCGGTAGGTGTAAACATCAATTGATGTACCTTCTTTAGTTCATCATAAAAAACTGGCATGTTTCTAACTCTTTTTTGACCTTTTCCAGTAGCCATTTCAGAACATCTACTATATACTAAATAAAGACTAGCAAAGCAACAGGGGGTGATGTCAAGTGGTGACGCAAAGTCAGGCGCACTTTGTCTGGAAGAAAGCGGAACCTTTCTGCGTTGACTCGGTTTGCGACACGGGTATCTGTGTTGTTAATAAGGTTCCGCTTTCTTTTACAGAGACCTCGACCCCTAAAAATCAGCCAGCCTTATTACAACGCGTACCCGACTCAGAAGACAGATCAACAAAACCAAGGAAGCTCTCCGGAGCCGCTGCGCTAAGGCTGATTTTTTACGTGTAAGACCCCGACGGAGTTCAACTTTATCGTTCATTACAGAAGTGCCGTTAGTTGTAGATAGCAAGCAAGAATCTGAGTTATTATCTCGGTTTCAAGCAGGCAGGCAGCTATACAATGCGTGCTTAAATGAAGCGATGAAGCGCTTAGATTTAGTACGTAACTCCGAACTATATCAGGTAGCCAAGAAGCTTCCTAGAACCAAAAAGAAAGAACGTGGTGAGGCATTTAAAAAAGCACGTGAGCAGTACAGATATTCGGAGTATGACTTGCACTCCTTCGCAAGCATAACCAGCAAAAGAGCAAAGTGGATTGCTGAAAAAGTAGACTCCACTGCTCAACAAAAACTCGCGACACGCGCATTTAAGGCTAGTGAACGAGTCATGTTGGGTATGGCGTCATCTGTGCGGTACAAAGTACCAAGCCGATTTCGCTCAATGGAGGGCAAGTCCAATAAAACTGGTATTAGATGGAAAGATGACTACTTGGTATGGGGCAAGCTCGTTCTGCAACCAATCCTTGACCTCGATAATCCAGTTATTCGGCATGGTCTTGAGTCTCCTGTCAAATATGTTCGTCTGTTGTGGCGCATTTTGAATGGCAAACGTCGTTGGTACGCTCAGCTAGTCAATGAGGGGCTGCCTTGCCAAAAACCACAGAACTATGTTTCTGATGGCTTAATCGGGCTAGACCTTAATGTATCAAACATAGCCTTCGTTGGCGATAACCACGCTGACCTGTTGCCCTTCGCTGAAAACGTACCAAGTTTCACCAAAGAGATAGCGGCTCTGCAAAGAAAGATGCAGCGCTCTCAACGTGCCAACAACCTAGATAACTTTGAGTCAAACTCAAGCGCGAAAAAAGGACGCAGGACTGTTGTTAAAAAAGGAAAGGTCAAGAAAGGAAAGCAATCATGGAAGAAATCCAGCAATTACCTCAAAATAGCTGCTAAGAAACGTGAGCTAGAACGCAGAAAAACTGCATATGCCAAGACTCAAAACCGTAAAGTTGTTAACGAGATTTTGAGGCATGGCAAGCATATAAAAACTGAGAATGTCTCAGTGAAAGGATGGGTGCGATTCGTTGCTAGTTGAATCACGGTAAACAGCCCGTACATAAACTAGCCAATCTCTACGGAGATTGAACTTCGGACAGGATGGAGGTGAAAGCCCTCCCCCTCAAACTCAGAGGTGACTCCTTACCTGCCCACACTGAGTAGACTCGGTTATCTACAGAGTGAAGCTGGGGACAGGACGCAATCAGACGGTCGTTATGGACTGACACTGGCGTTAACAGGGAATGTACAAGGTGAAATAGAACCTGGAAAAGCAACCTATTTACGAGCAGGGCATAACTAAAAACCCCTGACTCCGCTAGAGAAAATCCTGCTGATGCTCCATCCGCAAGCAGCAAAGAGTAAAGGAGTTTAGCGGTTGAAGTGGTTCCACCTGACGGCATACAACAATCCAATTCGAGGAACGAATAAAAACGAGTTAAGAGTCCTAGGGAGGTCGAACCCAAGGTAGGCACGACGAGATGCGGAAACCTCTTAACACGGGTAGGATGCGGCGTAATTGCTGCAAGGTGTTCAGACAATAATCAAAAGGAGTAGAGCATGGTTAGGCACAGTCACAAGACTAGTGAATCTTGGAGAACGTTACCCTGGAAGAAATTCCGGAAAAACTTATTCCGCCTACAAGTTAGATTATTTAAAGCAGTTAAGGCAGGTGACAAGCGGAAAGCTCGATCACTTCAAAAACTGATTCTGAAATCTCAAGCTGCAAGATTTTTGGCTATTCGTCAAGTAACACAGCTAAACACTGGTAAGAAGACAGCAGGGATTGACGGGAAAAAGTCTCTCAATTATGAGGAGCGATTTGCACTCGAAGGGATGCTCGCGAAGTATGTACACGATTGGCAACATAGCAAACTCAGGGAAATCCCAATACCAAAGAAAGACGGAACATTCCGAATCCTCAAAGTCCCAACTATGGCAGATAGAGCATGGCAATGCTTTGTAAAATACGCCCTAGAGCCAGCACACGAAGTAACTTTCCACGCCAGGAGTTATGGTTTTAGACCTGGTAGATGTGCTCATGACGCACAGAAATACCTGTTCACCAACCTAAATTCAAGCAGCAACGGAATAGAAAAACGAGTTATCGAACTCGATATCGAAAAATGCTTCGATAGGATAAGCCACACAACTATCATGAATAATTTGATAGCACCAAAAGGACTGAAAATCGGTATCTTCCGATGCCTTAAAGCAGGAACACATCCCGAATTTCCCGAACAAGGAACACCCCAAGGTGGTGTGGTAAGCCCACTACTAGCTAACATTGCGCTCAATGGAATCGAAAGTATACATAGACATCACTCGGCAAAGGGACAGAGGATAACTCTAAACACCTCACCAAGACATGTCGTAGAACCATCAGTTCGATACGCAGACGATATGGTAATAATACTTCGACCAGAAGACAATGCACAAGAAATACTTGAAAGGATAAACCAGTTCCTTGAAGAAAGAGGAATGAATGTCAGTGAGAAGAAAACCAAGATAACCGCCACGATAGATGGATTTGATTTCCTCGGATGGAACTTCAAAGTACAGAAAAACGGAAAATTTAGATGCGTTCCTTCAGCGAACAATTTTAAAGCATTCCGTAAGAAAGTAAAAACCATTGTCAACTGCCCTAATCATGGTTCTAAGGTGAAAGCCCAAAAGCTAGCGCCAATAGTTAGAGGTTGGAGGAATTACCACCGTTTTTGCAAGATGGATGGTTCGCGGAACTCGCTTTACCACATCGAAACAAGAGCATTTAAGGTATTCAATAAGGAAGCAAAAAACGATAAGTACTCAAGCAAGAAATTGCTAGACAAAGCGTTTCCAGCAGTACCTTACTCCGAGAATGATTTTATCAACGTCAAAGGAAATAAAACACCATTTGATGGAGACCTGCCATACTGGAGCGAACGCAATAGCAAGCTCTATGATGGACACACCTCTAAAGCCTTAAAACGGCAAAACCATTCATGTGGAATATGTGGAACGAAGATGATATCTGAAGATACAGTCCATCTACATCATATAGATGGAAACCATCAGAATTGGAAAACCAAAAACTGCATTGCAGTCCATCGAGAATGCCATCAATATCACCACATGAGCTAGTAACATCGAGAGCCGGATGCACAGAAATGGGCACGTCCGGATCGAACAGAGAGGTGCTCCGGATAATACCGGACATCGACTCTAACCAGAAACGTTATGGTAAAGCCATTTCTGCTAAATCCCCAGGATTTGTACGATCCGAACTGGTTCGCAAAGCTGAAAATGCCGGTGGGTCAGTGATTAAGTTTTCTACTCAAACTACAGCGCTTTCCCAGACTCACTTGGACGGGACGCGCATCAAAAAGTCCCTGTCAGAACGAGTTCACCGCGATGTAACGGGTATTCCAGAGCATCACCGCGATTTGTTTAGCGCATTTTTGAGTAGGTCAATCAATCAGGATAAATTGTCATTGCAGGATGCTCTTGTCGAGTATGTGCGAGTCGTTCTCTCGAAATGAGTAGAAATACTCAAATATGAGAGGCAGGGTAAAAAGAACCGGATAACCGGAACAGAACCTTGACAACTGAATGACCATGAGGGTGACTAACCTAGAAATCCTAGAGTACAGGAAAGAAGTCCCTCTCCACAAGTGCAGTGGTAACAGCATCACCCCTAGGGTAGCGACTAGCCATCAATCCCTAAAGCGGGGCGAAAAGGAGTAAGGACTAGCAGCCTAAGCTGGTTCCCTCCGAGCAAGAACCCATGAGCAGCGCAAGCGAAGATGCACTCAACCGTCGTGACTTGAAACCTCCGGAATAAGGCTGATACGGAGGAACCAAAACGGTAAAGGATACGGGGCTGGCAATATACTCTTGACCAGTAAGCACTCCCAATAAACCCGGCGGAGAGCATCGCTCTAAAAGTTCAATCAATGGTCATTCGGAACGAAATAACCTACTGTTTGCTCTTGAGTGGTCGATATCAAGTAGGTGCTAACCGTACGCAGCAGTTAGGCGAGATTGAGTTAGAAGCGAATGCTCTGGGTAATACCAGGGATATGCTGACAAACTCACGGTAATTGGAATGTAGCGTCATAGTAAGTAATGAATAAGTCTAAAACACGACAAATCAATACTGAACCAAGCGAAACGGCTGTCCTTCCCCTGAAGGATAAGCCAATCCGCAAAACTCAGGATGACAAATCGATGGTGGAATGGAGACACATTAACTGGCATCAGCTAGAAAAACGTGTTTACAAGTTACAGAAACGAATCTACAGAGCCTCATTGCGTGGTGATGTCAAAGCAGTTCGCAGACTCCAGAAGACGTTGATGAAGTCCTGGTCAGCCAAGTGTCTAGCGGTCAGGCGGGTGACACAAGACAACCAAGGCAAGAAAACGGCTGGTGTGGATGGCATCAAGATGCTGACCCCAAAGCAACGTTTCGCCTTAGTTGCCAAACTAAAATTAGGCTCAAAGGTCAAACCTACCAGGCGTGTATGGATTCCTAAACCTGGAAGGGAGGAGAAAAGACCGTTGGGTATACCCACAATGTATGACCGCGCTTTGCAAGCGCTTGTCAAGATGGCATTAGAACCAGAATGGGAGGCGAAATTTGAACCGAACTCATACGGGTTCAGACCAGGACGCTCATGTCATGATGCTATTGAAGCAATATTCCTCAGCATTAGATACAAACCTAAATTTGTACTTGATGCTGACGTCGCAAAATGCTTCGATAAAATCGACCACTTGGCACTGCTAAGAAAAATAAATACATTCCCCACCATTCGCCGTCAATTGCGTGCTTGGTTAAAAGCGGGAGTGATGGATAACAGGCAGTTCCTTGAGACATCTGAGGGTACGCCACAGGGTGGGGTCATTTCTCCATTACTGGCAAATATAGCCCTCCACGGGATGGAAGAACGGATTAAACAAGTTGCTGAAACTCTACCCACTAGGAAAGAAAATGGTGTTCCCATTTCAAAAGCTAGCAGAAGAATCAGCATATCCTTAATCCGATACGCCGACGATTTCGTAATTCTCCACGAAGATTTAACCGTTGTCCAAAGATGCCAGATAATCATATCTGAGTGGTTACAAAACATGGGTTTGGAATTGAAGCCCTCAAAAACACGCCTAACTCATACTCTCTACAAGTATGAAAACGAAAAACCAGGATTTGACTTCCTAGGTTTTAATATAAGGCAGTTTCCAACGGGTAAATACCATTCAAAACAAGGCTTCAAAACAATCATCACCCCAAGCCACGAAAAACAGAGGATACACTACGAAAGAATAGCTAGTACCATCAATGACCATAAGGCAGCGCCGCAGGAGGCACTAATCGGTAAACTAAAGCCAATAATAATAGGGTGGGCTAACTACTATTCAACGGTTGTAAGCAAGGAAGTGTACTCCAAACTTGACAGTTTAGTGTATCCAAAGTTAAAAGCTTGGGCACAACGCCGCCATCCCAACAAATCAGGGGAATGGGTAGCTAAGAAATATTGGCACACCATTGGCGGTGATAATTGGGTATTCGCCACACCGAACGACGGGAAAAATCCAATGTACTTAAACAAATATACAGAAACACCTATCGTTCGACACACAAAAGTTCAAGGTGAAGCCAGCCCATACAATGGCGACCTAATTTACTGGAGTAAAAGAATGGGTAAACATCCAGAAATGCCTAAAAGAGTGGCAACACTTCTGAAAAAGCAAGAAGGAAAGTGCGCCCACTGCAAATTGTACTTTAGAGAAAATAACCTGTTAGAGGTAGACCACATTATCCCCCTAAGTAAAGGCGGAAAAGATGACTATAAAAACCTCCAGGTACTACACAAACATTGCCATGATACTAAAACAGCCAAAGATGGTTTGGCTGGAGGTATGCACTTGGACAAGCACCAAATTACTGAGGAGCCGGATGAGGTGAAAATCTCACGTCCGGTTTTGAAGACGAGTCGCTTTGGTGACGGAGCGGCTTAGTTTAATCTGGGGTTGGAACCAATCCTGTTGGAGGCGCACCAACGTTATTTAACCCGCAAGCAAATAGGCAAGTCCGAAAGCAGGCAGCCTGGTTCTCCCTCGGAGCGGGTTTCCAACGAGCCACTAAGCACTGACCAGATAACCAGTAAGGGTGAAAAGTCAGACGGGGATGTGGCGTGATTCTGCGTACCTTTAGGTCGCAGAGGGTTCAACTTAACTTGTATGGTCCAAGTGTCAGTCATTTTGGGATGAGATTTCAGAAGAATGAAAAAATTCTGAATTTTTTGCATAGTTCTGTCATACTCCATACCTACTTTTGGTAAAGTAATCTAGACCCTCTAGAAATTCTAGACAAATCAAAAGCGTGGACTCATGAAAGTTATTCATGGTACGTGGATACCCAACGCGGTGGCTGACTTTATTCAGCCTGGGTCTTTTTATCTGTGGGTAGAAACCCCTGAACTCAAAAAACGCCGTAACAAAAATCAACAAATTCACCCAGGACATCTAGCACAGGATGAGTTGGTAGTCTTTTTAGCACAAGAGTTAGGAATCAAAGAACCAGCAGTTACCTTAAACGAACGTATATCTCCTAAATATTTTGCTCTACCGACTGCGAATAATCAGCCCATTCCCTCACCAGAATTAATTAAGTATCTAGAAATAGACCTTCCTGAAGAATATGAGGGTTTTCAATACTGGCAGGTAGATTGCTATGAGGCTGTAGCGTCCGTCAAAACTGATTCTTATCGAACCTCAAAAGCTATCAATGTTATCAAACTCCTCAACGAAATCCACTTTTTAGCATTATACAGTTCAGGTGAAATTCAACTTGGTTCAGATATCTTATTTTGGTATCACTATACTCAAGCCTTTAAGCAATTCATTCTTAAAGACCAATATATTCCAGCATTGAAATACCGTGAGTTGGAAGCTACGGTTACCAAGACTAGTAAAAAAGGTAAGACAAAAACTCCGCAAACGCAACCATTTGAAATCTATGCAAATTGGGAAATTATTTCTGAGCAATACGAATCAAACCTGCAAAAATACATCGAATATATGCCACTGATTTGTGTGGCGGGTTCGGTAACAGCAACTCATCCGGTAGAATTCTTTGATAGAGAAAAGCTTTTACGTCACTTCAGTGAGTCTCTCCTTGATGATATAGTCACCCACACACCCTCAACGGCTGCTTTTGACAAACAAATTGCTGATTCCCTCATCCACCATTGCTTACGTCCAAACAATGACAACCCACTCTCCACAAATGCTGCTTTAGAACAATATCAGCAATGGTTGACATGGAAAACCAAAATCGCCCGTACCCAAAGCGACTCCCCCTTTCATCTCTGCTTTCAGTTGCACTCTCCTCTTCCAGAAACAATAGACAACTGGCAGATTCAATTCCTTGTAGCTAGCAAACAAGACCCCTCTTTGAAACTAGCACTCGCTGACTACTGGACAATGAGTCAAAAAACCAAAACAGGGGTACACAAGCAATTTGGTAAAGGCTTTGAAACAGATTTGCTACTGAATCTCGGCTACGCAGCACGGATGTATCCTCAACTATGGCAGGGACTAGAAACGCAACACCCCACCGGATTGCAACTGACCCTAGAAGAGGCTTTTGACTTCCTCAAAGAAAGTGCCTGGGTGCTGGAAGATGCTGGTTTCAAAGTGATTGTACCAGCTTGGTATACCCCCGCCGGTCGCCGTCGGGCAAAAATTCGCCTCAAAGCATCTGCTAGCAAACCATCCGCAACGAAAACCGAGACAAAAAGCTATTTCAGCCTAGACTCGTTGGTGGAGTATCAGTACGAACTGGCGATTGGTGACAAAGCTGTCACTCCACAAGAATGGCAACAACTCATTAATTCTAAAGCTCCACTGGTACATTTTCGCGGTCAGTGGATGGAACTCGACCGAGATAAAATGCAGCAGTTCCTGGAATTTTGGCAGTCACACGCTGATGAAAAATCAGAAATGACAATGCTAGAGTTCTTGCAACGTAGTGCTGAAGTGGGCGAAGAGTGGGAATTTGAATATGACCAATTTTTGTCTGAGACAATGGCGAAGTTGCAAGACAAAAGTCGGTTGGAACCCATTTCTGAATTGACACAGTTGCAAGGAAATCTCCGCGAGTACCAAAAACGCGGCGTTTCATGGTTGCAATACCTGGAAAGATTAGGATTGAATGGCTGTCTAGCAGATGATATGGGCTTGGGCAAGTCGGTGCAGGTTATTGCTAGACTCGTGCAAGAGAGAGAAGACACGGAGACAAGGGGACACGGAGACGGGACAGGGGGACAATCTCTCCCCTTGTCCCCCCTGCCCCTTCGCCCCTTATCCCCAACGCCAGATGCTCCACTTGAGGAAACACGCCAGTCGCTACAACGGAGGGAACCTCCGCAACGCGCTGGCTCCCCAAGACCGCACTGGCT